>CAVDMZ010000092.1:0-5519 GCA_963610115.1 Duodenibacillus sp. | reverse complement strand
GTTTATGATACCATGGACAACCTGATTTCCGATTACAAGGGGGAAGTGGTCAATAGTTTCTATGATTTTCATCCGAAAGATTATAATTTCATCAAAAAAACTATTTCTTCCAAATCCGCCGCTGATTGGAACAGAATCAAAAGTCATTTGCTCATCAAATAAAAATGTCTTACCCCTATGCGCCCCGACTCACATCGGGGCGTTTTTTGTTGCCTAACCCGGCTTAGATATTTTACAATATAGGTATCTTAAAAATAAGGAGAAAAAATATGGCTAGCGGAAACCCGCTCTTTAACGAAAAAGCGTACGAAAAGGCAATCAGCCAGGCACAGCGCTGCGAAGGCGTTATGACCCTGCAAGGCACCATTAACAAGTCCTTCCTTTTGCTGTTTTTGTGCATGATAGGGGGAATGTTGGGTTTTGAGCATTACCAAACTTGGGCATACCTCCTTACCCCCATTGCATTGGGTTGTTTGGCTGTGGCACTAATTATCATCTTTGCTAAAAAAACGGCCCCCTTGCTCTCCGGCTTGTATGCCTTTGGGGAAGGGCTGCTGCTGGGGATGATTTCCGCCGTCTTTCAGGCACAATATCAAGGCATCGTCGGCCAAGCGATCACGATTACGCTGCTGGTGTTTTTGCTTATGCTCTTTATCTACAAAACGGGAATTATCCCCGTCAACCGCGGTTTTATCATTGGCGTTACCGCCGCCACGGGGGCAGTGGCTTTGTTTTATGTGGGCAGCTGGGTGCTTATGCTCTTCGGCGTGAACGTCAGCTATTTTACCGAAAACAGCACCACCAGTTTCATTGTCAACATCGTCATTTGCGGGATTGCCGCGCTGAACTTTTTGCTGGATTTCAAATTCATTGACACGCTGACCAGCGAAGTGTCCGCCCCGAAATATTTAGAGTGGTACGCCGCGTTTTCGCTCCTAGTTACCTTGGTGTGGCTGTATTTAGAAATTTTAAGAACCTTGGGTCGCAGCCGCAGCCGCTAAAACGCGCCGACGGACGCAAAATTTTGTAAAATAATAAAGACGAGTAGTTTTAAAACTTAATGGAGGATGTATTGTATGACCATAAAAGTAGGTATTAACGGCTTCGGCCGCATCGGCCGCTTCGTATTCCGCGCGGCGATGAATCACCCGGAAATTGAAATCGTCGGCATCAACGATTTGACGCCGGTGGATTATTTGGCTTATATGCTCAAATATGACACGATGCACGGCAAATTTGAAGGCACCGTAGAAGCCGACGTTGCCAACAACAAATTGATCGTCAATGGCAAAGCCATCCGCGTTACCGCTGAAAAAGACCCCGCCAACTTGGCTTGGGACAAAGTCGGTGCGGAATACATCGTGGAATCTACCGGTTTGTTCTTAACCAAAGAAAAAGCCCAGGCGCACATTAAAGCCGGTGCTAAATATGTAGTGATGTCTGCCCCGTCTAAAGACGACACCCCGATGTTTGTCTGCGGCGTGAACGAAAAGACCTACGTCAAAGGCACCCAATTTGTATCCAACGCCTCTTGCACGACCAACTGCTTGGCCCCGATCGCCAAAGTATTAAACGACAAATTCGGCATTGTGGACGGCTTGATGACCACCGTGCACTCCACCACCGCTACGCAGAAAACCGTAGACGGCGTGTCCATGAAAGATTGGCGCGGCGGCCGCGCTGCCTCCGGCAACATTATCCCGTCCTCCACGGGTGCTGCCAAAGCGGTGGGCAAAGTCATTCCGTCCTTGAACGGCAAATTGACCGGTATGTCTATGCGCGTGCCGACCTTGGACGTGTCCGTGGTAGACTTGACTGTCAACTTGGCCAAACCGACCAAATATGAAGACATTTGCAAGGCCATGAAAGAGGCCGCCGAAGGCGAACTCAAGGGCATCTTGGGCTACACCGAAGACGCCGTGGTGTCTTCCGACTTCTTGGGCGATCCGCGCACGTCTATCTTTGACGCCAAAGCCGGCATCGCTTTGACCGACACTTTCGTCAAAGTCGTTTCTTGGTACGACAACGAAATTGGTTACTCCAACAAAGTGCTTGACTTGATCAAACACATGGCTTCGGTCAACAAATAATGTTTCAAACAAGCAAAGGCGGCTTGCAAAAGCCGCCTTTGTTTTCTGTACATAAGGGGTGAAAGAATATGAATTTTGACAGCATTAAAAAAGTGCAGGACGTGGATGTAAAGAATAAAAAAGTTTTGGTGCGTGTGGACTACAACGTGCCGCTTAAAGACGGTAAGGTGGACAATAACAAACGCATCGTCGCCACCGAAAAAACCATTAAATTTTTGTTGGAAAATAATTGCCGCGTCGTCTTAATGGCGCACTTGGGCCGCCCCAAAGGCAAGGTCGCGCCGGAGTTTAGCCTGGCCCCTGTGGCGGCAGAGGTGGAAAAGGTGTTTGGCGTACCCGTGCACTTTGCCAAAGATTGCGTCGGCCCGGAAGCCGATCAAGTGGTAGCCGCGGCCAAAAACGGCGAAATCGTCCTCTTGGAAAACTTGCGCTTCCACCCCGAAGAAGAAAAGAACGACGCCGAATTTGCCAAACAGCTGGCCAAACACGGCGAAATTTTCGTGCAGGAAGCGTTCGGCACCGTACACCGCGCCCACGCCTCCACCAGTGCCATTGCGCAGTATTTGCCGGGCTCTATCGGCTTTTTGGTGCAAAAAGAAGTGGAATTTTTGGGCAAAGCCCTCAATAACCCGGCCCGCCCGTTTGCAGCCGTCATCGGCGGTGCGAAGGTGTCTGATAAAATTATGCTGCTCAACAACCTGTTGGACAAGGTCAATGTGCTGATTATCGGCGGTGGCATGGCCTACACTTTCCTCAAAGCCAAAGGCATGGAAGTGGGCAAGTCTCTCCTGGACGAAACCAAAATTGAAGAGGCCAAACAAGTCATGGCCAAAGCCCAAGAAAAGGGCGTCAAAATGTTGATGCCGGTGGACTTCCGCATTTCCAAGGAATTTTCTGAAACGGCCCAAGCTGTGGAATCTGACACCATTCCGGCCGATATGGAAGGCATGGACATTGGTCCCAAAACCGAAAAATTGTTTGCCGATGAGCTACTCAAATGCAAAACGATTTTTTGGAACGGCCCCATGGGCGTGTTTGAGTTCCCGAATTTCGCCAAAGGCAGCTTCTCTATCGCCCAAGCGATGATTGAAGCCACCCAACAAGGCGCCATTTCCATCATTGGCGGTGGTGACAGCGTCAACGTACTCAAAAAGGGCAAAATTGACCAAAAGGCGTTCTCGCACGTTTCTACGGGCGGCGGCGCCAGCATGGAATTTGTGGAAGGGAAAGAATTACCGGGATTGGTGGCGTTAGCCAAATAACGGCAAATTCTTTCCGGCAAAGTGATTTTGCTGACACAAACCAGCCCCTCGCATAAGCGGGGGGCTGGTCTATTTCCAGCCGGAAAGAATTGCCGGGGCTTACGGCCTTGATTAAGTAAGCACGGCAAGTCTTTTTTGGAAAACACAATCATTTGCCACAAACCGGGCCTGTTGTTTGGGCCCGGTCTATTTGTCCCCAAAAAAGAATTGCCGGGATTGGTGGCGTTAGCCAAATAACGGCAAGTCCTTTTTGGAAAACACAATTATTTGCCACAAACCGGGCCTGTCGTTTAGGCCCGGTCTATTTGTCCCCAAAGCGGTTTATGTTTAACTACCCCGCCCGAAAAAAACCGGGCGGGGGATTTTGTATAAAGGCTCTGGGTGTAGGGGCCTGGGGAGTGGTGGGTTAATAGTAGTTGGAGTAAGAACCCCAGCTTGTACAGTTGCCATCGCTGTCAAAGACAGAGCAGTCACGCACGGACGTCTGGTTTCCCTCCTCATCATAGGTGAAGACATTGTTACCCCAACTTGCATACGCCGTACAGCTGCCGTCACTGCCCACGGTTTTGCACCGACGCTCGGACGTCTGATTCCCATTGGCGTCATAGGTGTAGTAAGTGCCATCGCCATACTCCGTACAGTTGCCATTGCCGTCAAAGGAATAGCACTCATGCTCAGACGTCTTATTCCCATTCGCGTCATAGGTGTAGTAAGTGCCATCGCCATACGCTGTACAGCTGCCGTCACTGCCATACTCGTAGCAGGTACGCTCAGATGTCTTATTCCCATTCGCGTCATAGGCGTAGTAATAGCCATAGTCATACGCTGTACAGCTACCGTCATCGCCAAAGGTTTCGCAGCCACGCAGAGACGTCATATTCCCATTCGTGTCATAAGTGAAGTCATCGCCATCTCTATACTCCGTACATTTGCCGTCACTGCCCACGGTTTCGCACCGACGAACAGATGTCTGATTCCCATTGGCGTCATAGGTGGAGTCCGTGCCACCGTCATACACTGTACAGCTTCCGTCATCGCCATAGGTTTCGCAGGTACGATAGGACGTCTCGTTCCCATTCGCGTCATAGGTGGAGTCCGTGCCACCGTCATACACTGTACATTTGCCGTCACTGCCTACGGTTTTGCAATTACGCAGAGACGTCATATTCCCATTCTCGTCATAGGTGTAGTCACCGCCACCACTATATTTCGTACAGCTACCGTCACTGCCAAAGGTGTTGCAGAAACGATGGGACGTCTGATTCCCATTCTCGTCATAGGTGTAGTAATGGCCACTGCTATACGCCGTACAGCTGCCGTCACTGCCGAAGGTTTTGCAGTGAAGATTGGACGTCTGATTCCCATTCTCATCATAGGTGTAGTCAAAGCCCCAGTTATACTCCGTACAGCTGCCATCACTGCCCACGGCGGAGCAGAAATGCCAAGACGTCTGATTCCCATTCTCGTCATAGGTGTACTCTCTTTTGCTTTCACAAATATCCCCGTTCATTACACAGGTCCGCTTTTTGTCCATTTTCCCGTCTTCGCCAAAGCTCTTTTCCACGCAAACATCCCCTTGGCAGGAACGCTCCGTGTAACTGCCGTCCTCTTGGTATGTGCCGTTGCAAGTATAACCCGCTGTAATATCGCGATTGCAGGTTTTCGTGCAGGGATAGGTGTCGCAGGATTGCCACCCACCGTCCCCCGCCTTGTCCATGGCGTCCACCACGTCTGCGGACATCCCTAACCCGCTGCCTTCCAATACATACGTGTCATACCCCGGGGTCAAGTAGCCGTTGATTTTCTCTCCGCCTAAACTCTCGCAAAGGCGTTCGGCTCGTGTGGAGTCTTTTAAAGCCTCACAATGGATTTCCTTAGCATAGTTGGGGCTCAAGGCTTGATAGACAACATAATTATTGTCTAAATTATCCTTGCTCAATTTCACATATTTATGGCTCTCGCGCTGGCTGATTTCCAGTTTCGTGCCGTCGGACAACTCCGCCGTAGGACCCGTGGCGTCTTTGGTCATCGTGGTGTCCAAGTTTTGCAAATCTTGGCTATAGTCCCCGCTGGCCATATAAAACGCTTCCTGCGAATTGGCTATCGTTTTTGCCATGGGCATTAAGGTGGAATAACGGCTCTTGTCCACCGCGCCTTGATACTTCGG
>CAVDMZ010000091.1:0-5552 GCA_963610115.1 Duodenibacillus sp. | reverse complement strand
GCGCAAGGCCTTGGCCTTGCGCTCTTTATTTACAAATTCAGCTTTTCCGTTAAGCCAAATATTTTTCTATGGTTTTAGCCAAACGCTTAATCCCTTCCTCCATTTGTTCAAAGGAACTATAGGAAAAATTCATACGGAAGTCATTTCTGCGCGCGTCGCGCGGCGGGTAAAAATCCACCCCCGCCACATACGCCACATGCTGCTCCAGCGCGGCCGAAAGCATATCCTGCGTATCTACCCGTTCCGGCAAAGTTACCCACAAAAACAGGCCCCCTTCCGGGCGGGTCCATTTAACGCACTTGGGCATATATTTAGAGAGCATCTTCAGCATAAAATCGCGCTTCTTGCGGTACACTTGGACCACCTCTTCCACATGGCGCAAAAGGTGTCCGCCCTTCAAATAGGCGGCCGCGGCCAGCTGCAGCACCGGGGCGGTGCACAGGTCCATGGCCTGTTTTAAGATGACAAATTTGTGAATGACCTCTTCCGGTGCCAGCACAAAGCCCAAACGGAGCCCCGGCACAAACACCTTGGAAAAAGTAAACAGCGTAATCACATGGCCGCGCCCCTCGTCCAATTGGTAAAAGGTTTGGGGAGCCTCTCCCTCAAAGCGAACTTGGCGGTATGGGGAATCCTCCACAATCAGCGTGCCGTATTTTTCGGCCAATTTCAAAATTTCCACACGCCGCTGCTGCGGAATGGTCGTACCCGTGGGGTTCTGAAAATCCGGCACCAAGTAAATAAATTTGCACACGCGGCCCGCCTCTTTGAGTTGCTGCAAGCGTTTTTCTATGCCTGCCACCGTGACGCCGTTTTCGTCGCTCTCGGCGCCGAACACATCGGCCCCGGAAGCCTCAAACGCCTGCAAGGCCCCCAAATAGGTGGGCGAGGCGGTAATAATGGCGTCGCCGCGGTTTAAAAATACGCGCGCGGTCATATCCAAGGCCTGCTGGGAAGCCGACACCACCAACAGGTTTTCCGCCTTGGCGTCAATGCCCTCGGTTTGCCGGAGCAGTTTAATCAATTCATCCTTAAGGCATTTTTGCCCCTCGGTCGCGCCGTACTGCAAGGCTTCCTGGGGCGAAGTTTTAACCACGTCGTACATAATTTGGGCCACTTCCTGCGACGGGAACAGCTCCGGGTCCGGCAGGCCCCCCGCAAAAGAAATCACTTCCGGGCGGGCGATGACTTTAAGCAGCTCGCGGATGGCGGAGGCTTTAATGCCTGTGGCCGTTTTAGAATAAAGTTGTTTGTAATCCATAGTAACTCCTTGGCGTCCTACCAACACCGGGCGCTTATTTCAAATATTGGGTAATCTTCAGGCTCAAATCTTTTGACGGCACAGAATGGGTCAGTGCCCCGCTGGAAATCACATCGGGGCGGGCTTGGCAGTACGCCACCAAGTTTTCCTCGGTAATTCCGCCGGAAATTTCCGTCAGCGCGCGGCCCGCTACCCGCTGCACCGCTTGCGCAGCTTGGGCGGGGGTCATATTGTCCAGCATAATAATGTCGGCCCCGGCCTGCAAGGCTTGCTCCACCTCCTCCAACGTGGTGGTCTCCACCTCAATTTTAGGCGTGTGTCCGATAGCGGCCTTGATGCGCGCCACGGCCGCGGCAATAGAGCCGGCGGCGGCAATGTGATTGTCCTTAATCATCACACTGTCAGAAAGCGACATACGGTGATTGCGCGCGCCGCCCACCCGCACGGCATACTTATCCAAACGGCGCATGGCCGGCTGGGTCTTGCGCGTGTCCACCACCATGACCCCGTAGGGCTCCGCCAACCGGGCATAGCGGCGGCTGGCCGAGGCAATACCGCTCAGGCGCTGCATAAAGTTAAGTGCGGTGCGCTCGCCTTTTAAAATGCTCAGCGTGCGGCCTTCCAGCTCCAGCACCGTTTCGCCTTTTTTTACTTCGTCCCCGTCTTTTTTAAGCGGGCGAAAGGAGAGTTCCTCATCTACCAACGCAAAAGTTTGGCGGGCCACTTCCATGCCGCACAAGACCAACTCTTCCTTGGCGCGCACCACGGCGCGGGCCCGGTCCTGCGGGGTGAAGATATTATCGGAAGTAATATCGCCTAATCCCAAATCTTCTTCCAAAGCCAACTGTACAATTTTATCAGTAATCATTTCGTCATCTCAAACATATTTTGCAAAGATTTGCGCGCGCGGTCCATGACCTCGCCGGGCAAAGAAACTATTTGATCCGGCCGCGGCTCCAGCAGGGCCTGAAAGGTGTTAGCCAGCGAATTTTTCTTCATATACGCACACAAGCCAAAGGGCCACACGAAGCGTTTCTCCGGGTGGGCGGCTTCCAGGCGGTTGACCAGCCCGAACTCCGTCAGCAAGCCAAAGAGTTGGCCACTGCTTTGCCGGACAAAATCCTGCATGCCCTTGGTGCTGCCCACATAGTCGGCCGCGGCGCACACCTCCGGGCGGCACTCCGGGTGGGCGAGTACCACGATGCCCGGGTAATCGCGGCGCAGGGCGGCCACATGGTCCGGCGTATATTTATCATGCACACAACAGCTGCCGCCGGAGGAAATAATTTTTTTGGAAATGCCGCGGCGTTTGAGTTCGTTTTCAATATTTTGCGCCATGAGCAAATCCGGCACGAAAATCAATTCTTTCTGCGGCAGTTTGGCCGCAATATCAAACACATTGCCTGAGGTGACGCAAACGTCGCTCTCGGCCTTGACCCCGGCGGTGCTGTTGACATAGCACAGCACGGGCACGCCCGGGTGGGCGGATTTTAGACGGCGCACTTCGTCTTGCGTCATGGAGTCAGCCAGCGTGCAGCCGGCCTTGCCCGCGGGGATAATGACTTGCTTGGAGGGGTTTAAAATTTTAGCCGTTTCCGCCATAAACCACACTCCGGCAAAAATAATTTTGCTGGCGGTTACTTCGCGCGCCTTGAGGCTGAGGGCATAGGAATCTCCGCTGATGTCGGCCACGCCCAAGCCCAGTTCCGGCACCGTATACGAGTGGGCCAAAATGACCGCGTTTTGTTCCTTTTTGATTTGGTTGAGGCCCAGCGTATAGGGGGCGGCTTGCAGACAGTCCGTGTAGGTCCACTTGACCCCGTTACTGCGCGACACAGAGGCAAGAAGCCCATAGAGTCTATGGGCCTCTTGTTGCAAAAGTTCTTCTTTATTTCCGGCCAGGGCGGACATATTACAGCGCGGCTTCCGTTTCGTCCGGCAGGGCTTCTTGGTCCGTAACCGGGGCTTGGGTGTCTGCGTCCAGCAGATTTCCTTCCCCGTCCACCACGGTCTTTTTGACCGTCATTTGGCGGGCCGGTTTTTTGTTGGATTTGCGGGTAGAGCTTTGGATATAAGATGCTCCGCTCACTTGGTCCTCATAGGCAGAGACCCTATCGTAATGGTCATTGGGCACCACGAGGTTATCAAATTCCTGGTCCACAATTTGGTACTTGGCGTATTGGTCGGTCAGCCCTTCCTCTTGGCTAACTTGCTTAGATGAGGAAGCGCACCCCGCCACACACACACCCAACACGGCAAACAAAAAAAGTTTTTTCATACACCCGTCTCCTTTTCCGCAGGTTGCGGCGCAACTGCATATATTGTATAAATTATCCTTCGCCGCATACTACTATTTTATAGTTTTTGCCCGATTTTTTCAAACTCTCTGCAGCCCCCGGGCCGATATTTGCTACAATAAAGCTACCCTTTCTATTTTACCAAACCGGAGCAAATATGCAACAGTTGCTTGACTTGATTAATGTCCTCAATGGGTTTATTTGGGGACCGCCGATGATTGTTTTGATTTTCGGCTTGGGCATTTATTTTACCTTTAAGCTGGGGTTCATCCAGAAATACACCTTCCAAGCCATTGCCCTGTCCGTACGCAAGGACAGCGGAGAGGGTACCGTCAGCAGTTTTGGTTCCTTGGCCGTGATGATCGGCGCAACGGTGGGAACGGGCAGTATTTTGGGCGTTACCACTGCCGTGGCCGAGGGGGGCCCGGGAGCCGTGTTTTGGATGGTGGTGGCAGGGTTTTTTAACTTTGCCATTAAATACTGTGAATGTGCCGCGGCCGTCAAGTACCGCGTCCGCCGCGACGGCGAATATGTGGGCGGGCCGATGTATGTTATGGTGCGCGTGTTACGAATGAAATGGCTGGCCGTCATTTTTGCCGTGGGGACATTGTGTATGGCCCTCTCGGCCGGAGCGGCCCTGCAAGCCAATTCCATTGCCGATGTCCTGCGGGAGGGATATGGCCTGAATCCTTGGCTCATCGGGCTGGGGGTGGCCTTGCTGGCCGCCGTGGTAACCGTGGGCGGCGTCCAACGCATTGCCGCGTATTCGGAGTGGCTGGTACCCATTATGGGAGCGATGTATTTGCTGATTGCCTTGGCGGTCATCGGGATGAATTTTTCGCGGGTGCCGCAGGCCCTGTGGGCTATCTTGTCGGGCGCGTTTACCGGCAAAGCCGCTTGGGGCGGCGCAGCCGGGGTCAGCGTAAGCGCGCTGTTTACGGCGGCATTAAACGCCATAGGGCTGGGTGTCTCGCGCAGTGTGATGAGCACCGAAGCCGGGTTAGGAAGCGCCGCCATTGCCGCCGCCGCGGCCAAAACACGCAGTGCCAGCAAAATGGGGATTATTTCCGCCACCTCTGTGTTTTGGACGGTGTTTATTTGTCTGCTCTCGGGGCTGGTCATTGTCGTGGCAGGCGATTGGCAAGACCCCAATGTCTTTGCCGCCAATTTGTGCAACAGTGCCTTCAAAACCGTGCCTTATGTCGGCACGCCGGTTTTGATTTTTTCACTGATTATTTTCTCGTTTACTACGCTAATCGGCTGGTCGTACTACGGCGAAAAAGCACTGCAGTTTTTAGGCGGCGGGAAATGGAGCATGCCGTGGCGCGTATTTTATGTATGTGTATGCGTGTTGGGCGGCGGTTTGGGCACGGCGTTTTCGCTGGGGTGGAAGATTTCTCCGGACGCCTTTGAAGTGGGCCTGAGTACCCGTTTTACTTGGGGGCTGGCCGTACTGATGATGACGCTGATGACCCTGCCCAATATATATATGTTATGGCGGCTGCGCCGTAAATTGCAAAAGGAAACCAAACGTTATTTACACCGCTTGATGAATAAATAAACTACCCCGGGCACCCCCGGGGCATTTTATAAATAGTAGCGTTTTGTACCGTCTGCGTCGGTATGGGAATAAGTCGCCCCCAACCCCAAACATAATGTTTCCGCCGTTTTTGTGGTAGCGGAACAAATGTCTCTGTAGGAACCATTAGGACCATACGGCATATTTATCCAAAACTCTCCCGGGGGATTTAAATGCGGGGAAACAAAATCCGGATACAGATAAATCACGCTGTTTTTGCAAGTAATTCTTCCCACGGTACTGGCACAGGGGATGTCTATGTCCAAATCTTGCAAAGATTGGGTGTGTTCTCCATTAGCCAAATAATATATTTGTTGAGCTCTGCGAATGGATTGGCTTAAAATCAACAGTTCGCTGACTCGGGCTTTTAACACCGCTTTTTGATACTTCGGCAGGGCAATGGCGGAAAGTATGC
>CAVDMZ010000090.1:0-5586 GCA_963610115.1 Duodenibacillus sp. | reverse complement strand
ATCGTAAACATAGTCCAATAAATAACGGTTTCGCAAGGCTCTGTCTAAAATGAGCGGAATTTTATTCAGAGAAAGTTTAACGGGCAGTCCAAAAAATAGATATAACGACAACAAAGCAAAATTAACCCCCCGGCATCGGTTGTAACACATGGTCCCCGCAATGCGCACATCAATTTCCAGCAATTTCAGCTGGCCTGCGGCATCTTCCTTCATTTGAAAGAACCACGCACCGGAAATCTTTATTTTTTTGAGTATTTCCCGCGCTATTTGGGAAAAGAAAGAATCCAGTTCTTTAGATACCGCTTGCGCGTGCATAGAGGTCCCCATGCGAACACGCGATCGCTCCCGCCCGGCGCAAAAAAGCAAATGAGCGTCATTGTCTGATAAACAATCTACGGTATATTCCTTGCCCGGAAGCAACTCTTGCACGACGAAACGGGAAAAATCTAATTTCTCCGCTTGTTGCCTGTTTTCTATTTTACACACCCCTTGGGCCCCGTAACCGTTATCCGGCTTGGCAAAGACAGGATAGGTTGGTATATCGTCTGCATTAGAATAAGTCCGTGGGACCGGCAGGCAGACGGACAAACGCCGTATCGTTTCATGCTTAGAGCGTGTTACTTGCAACACTTCTCGCGAAGGCAGCAGCACCGGAGCATGCAGCTGCTCTTTATGGGCGGCCAGGGCATCTATAATAAATGAATTGGCCGGATAGACAATGTCAATATGACAGGCGTCAATAACGGCATTTAAATCTTCCACCCAGCCTTCTTCTCTCACATCGCGCACAATATGATTTTTCTGGTACAAAAAAAACGCTTGATTGGGTACAGCGCTGGAAGCGGAAAATAAAGAAATCTCTTTGCAGTTTTTTAAACTGTTATAAATTTCAATCCCGTTTTCCATTCCGCCCGGAAAAACGAGCACATTCCAATGCGGCTTAGGCATTTTGTCCCTCTCTTAAAAATTGGTCGTAGTTGCGGACATAGTCCGCCTCGTCATAGTGGGCACTGGCCAGCACCATCAGCGTGGATCCCGGCGTAAAATGCCGCATCTCCCGCCAAATAAAGCCGTCAATGAGCAGGCCCTTTAAGGGATTGTCCAGCCGGACGGTTTGGTGTTGGCGGCCGTCGTCTAATACCACTTCACACGCGCCGCCTAAACAAATAAGCACATGCTTGAGCGTGTAATGCGCGTGTTTGCCGCGTACTTGGTCCGACCCCACATTCCACATATAATATACCCGTTTTATATCAAACGGGACATAGGCCGATAGACCCTCCAGCGCGCACAACTGCCCCCGTTGGTCCCCCAAAGATGGGAAATCAATCAGCCGGGTGTTTTGCTGCAGCGTGGCGCGCGGCGTGTTAGACATGGCGGTTTTCCAAGTACCACTGTACGGTTTTCTTTATGCCGGTTTCAAAACTTTCTTCAGCGTGCCAGCCCAGTTCCGTTTCCACTTTGGTGGCGTCTATGGCGTAGCGGCGGTCGTGCCCGGCCCGGTCTTTGACAAAGGTTACCAGGCTCTTATAACTCTTGCCGTTCCACGCCGGACGCAGCTGGTCCAGCAAGGTGCAAATGGTGTCAACAATTTGCAAATTGTTGCGCTCGTTGCGCCCGCCGATATTATAGGTTTCCCCCGCGCGGCCCTTTTGCCACACGCGCACGACGCCCTTACAATGGTCCAAGACATACAGCCAATCACGCACGTTTTTGCCGTCGCCGTAAATGGGGATCGGCTGCCCGGTCAAGGCCTTGCGGATAATGGTGGGGATGAGCTTTTCATCGTGCTGTTTGGGGCCGTAATTGTTGGAACAGTTGCTGGTGGTTACATTCATCCCATAGGTGTGATGATAAGCGCGGACCAAAAAATCGCTAGAGGCCTTGCTGGCCGAATACGGGGAATTGGGCGCGTACGCGGTGGTCTCCTCAAAGGCCCCCGTTTCACCCAATGAGCCGTACACTTCGTCGGTGGATATATGGTGAAAGCGCGACCCTTCATAGCCCGGTTTCACCTCGCCGGGGCCGTTCATCCAATGCTTACGCGCTTCTTCCAAGAGGCGGAAGGTCCCCTCAATATTGGTTTTAACAAACGGCCAGGGCCCGGCAATAGAATTGTCCACATGGGATTCGGCGGCAAAGTGAAATACGCCGCGAATGTCATGCTGCAAAAAGAGTTTCTCCAGCAAAATGGCGTCGCAAATATCCCCCTGCACAAAATGGTAGCGCGGGTGGGCGGCACACTCCTTTAAATTCTCCAAATCCCCTGCATAAGTCAATTTGTCTAAATTAATGACCTTGTATTGGGGAAAGTTCTCCAAAAAGTACGGGATGAAATTGGCCCCGATAAACCCGGCCCCGCCGGTTACTAATATGGTTTGCATCAAAAGAAACCTCCCTTTTCGTCCTTGGGGATATTCAGTAAATATTGACCGTATTCGGTATGGCGCATGCTTTCGCCGCGGCGTACGACCTCGTCTAAAGTAATCCAGCCGTTTTTATAGGCGATGGTCTCCAAACAGGCAATTTTGAGCCCTTGGCGGCTCTCCAGCGCTTCTATAAACATAGAGGCCTTGAGCAGGTCCGCGTGCGTGCCCGTGTCCAGCCAAGCCATACCGCGCCCCATCAGCTCCACCGAAAGAAGCCCCTGTTTTAAGTACCATTCATTGACGGCGGTAATTTCCAGTTCCCCCCGGGCGGAGGGTTTTAAATTTTTGGCAACACGGACTACTTGGTTATCATAAAAATACAACCCGGTAACCGCCCAGTTGGATTTGGGATTTTTCGGCTTTTCTTCAATGGAAAGGACCTTATTTTGCCCGTCCATTTCTACAATGCCGTAGGCGGAAGCGTCCTTGACCGGGTAAGCAAAAATGCGCGCCCCGTGCGTAATTTGCGCGGCACTGCGCACCAAATTGGTCAAATCACTGCCGTAAAAAACATTGTCGCCCAAAATCAGGCAGACAGAGTCCTCTCCGATAAAATCTTCCCCTAAAATAAACGCCTGCGCCAAGCCCTCCGGCTTAGGCTGCGCGACATAGTGCAAGTGCATACCATACAGCGAGCCGTCCCCCAGCAAATTTTGGTAAGCGGGCAAGTCCTTGGGAGTGGAAATGAGGAGAATATCGCGTATGCCGGCCAGCATCAGCACCGACAACGGATAGTAAATCATCGGTTTATCGTGGATGGGAATTAACTGTTTAGACACAGCCAAGGTGGCCGGATACAACCGGCTGCCCGTCCCCCCCGCCAAAACAATGCCTTTCATGGGAAACTCCTTACTGAATATAATAGCTTATTCTAGCATTTTAGCTATACAAATAAAAGGGCGAATCTTTTAGCGGATTTAATGGAGTAAAATTCCCTTTTCGCCCATAAAAAAGGCCCCGTCCGGGGCCTTTTGAAAGAAATTAAACCTCTTTTTTCGTCCGGGTAAAGGTTTTCTGCAGGCCTTGCTCCAGCGGGGTGAAGTGCTGCCCGGTCAGGGCTTGCCATTTTTGCCCGCTGCAAGTCCAGTGGCCGTCAATCACGGCCTCCTTGACCTTATCATAATTTAAAGCCGGCTGGGCCCCGCTCACGCGCGCGCAAAGTGAATATACCGCCGCCGCCAAATGCAGCATCCATTTGGGGGCATTGGGCATAAAGGGTTTGCGCACGCCCATGGCATGGGCCATTTTGCCGATAAACAGCGGCCACGGGTAATCCTGCTTCTCACACACAAAGAAAATCTGGTTTTCCGTTCCCGGTGTCTTTAAAACGGATGCCAAGGCCTGCACCAAATCATCCACATACACAAAGCTAAACAAGCCCTTGCCCGACGTATTGACCATCAGCCCGCGTTTGACCCACAGCGCGATTTTGGACACGCCCGAATCGTGCGGCCCGTACACAATCGGCGGGCGGATAATCGTCCAGACAATGGAAGGCGGCAAGGTTTGTACGGCCTTTTCCCCCGCCAGTTTGGTAATGCCATAGTCGGAGACCGGGCGGGGTTCGTCGGCCTCGGTGCGGGGGCGTGCTTCGTCGGCGGCGTAGCCGGAGGCAGCCAAAGAGGACACATACACAAAGCGCTCCAGGCCCGGGGTCTGCCGGGCCGCCTGTACCATATTACGGGTTACTTGGGCGTTTCCTTCCTCAAAATCACTGTACTGAAAACCAAACAATACGGCCGCCAAATGATACACCGCCACACAGCCCTGCATGGCCTTTTGCAAGGAGGCAACCTCTTGGTAATGGACCTGCACCACGGACACATCCGGGTTGACGGGCTGGTGCGGGGGCTGGCGGCGGGAAGCCACGCGCACCTTATAGCCCTTCTGTAAAAGTGCGTCCGTCAGGCGTTTGCCGATAAAGCCTTGGCCTCCGGTTACAAAAACGGTTTTCTTCATTCTCGCTCTCCTTCGCCCCAATCCTCTACAACAATATCCAGTTTTTCCTTCTTTTTTTGAACGGCTTTTTTGATTTTGGCGGCTTTTTCAGAGGTGTCCTCTAATTTTTGGTTGATGTAGTTTGCGTCGCGGTGGACATTGCGGTGGACAAAATCAAAGTTAAAGGTCAGCCGTTTTATGCCGTCTTTGGCGTCCTGCACGGTAGGCCATACATTTTGCTGCAGGCGGCCCATGGGGGTTTGCTTGTCAGGCAGCGGGAAGTAATACAACAGCGAGGCTAGCATTGCCCCCAAATACAACAGGCTGACAAAGCGGTTTAAAAGCTCAAATTTATACAAGGCAAACACATTGCCCAGCACAGAGAGCAAAATGATAATGCACGTCCACAGCAAAAAGGCCCCTGCCATAAACATCAGGCCGTCAGAGTCATACTGCGGCCACAAAACCAGCACCCCTACGCAACACACCAGCAGCAGAAAAAAGCGTTGCCATCCAGTCATATTATTTCTCCTGTTTAAATTCCACCGTTACCGTCAGCTCGTCCTTTTCGTACAGCATGGGTAAAGGCGGGAACGGGCCGGCATTAATGACGGCCGATTTGGCAGAAAAATCAAAGCTGTCATCGCCGGAGGATTTCTGCACCTTCAAATTTTTAATTTTTCCGTCGCGCGCAATTGCAAAGGAAATCATAGCCCCCCGCACAGTGCCCACGGGACGGCGTTTTTCCCATTCGCTCCACAGGCTGTTGCGCACTTGTGTAATGTACCACGGATAGGGAAAAGTGGCAAAATCGGTTTGAATATTGCCCCCTTCAAATTCCCCCTCTCCTGCGCCGGAGGAAGGAGCTTCCTCTGCGCCGTCTTTTTTAGGGGGCTCGTCGGCTTCGTCTAAAATGCTGGGCGCGGCCAACGGGGCCGGTTTTTCCTTCTTTTTAGGTTGTTTTTTAGCAGAAATTTCCGTCTTGGATTGGTAGGCCTTTTTGGCCGTTTTTTTGGGTTCCTCTGCCTTGGGAGCCGGGGCCGGCTGGGCTATTTCTTTTTTTACTTCGGCCGCCTGCGTCTGCGGTTGCATCGCCACCACCTTCCCGCTGCCGATAAAGTCTATGGTGTAGGTGGTTTTGGGCTGGTTTTTTCCCGCACCCAGGGCCAGCAGCACCGTAACGGCCAGCAGCAAGTGAAAAGCGCAGGAAAGAGCAAAA
>CAVDMZ010000089.1:661-5604 GCA_963610115.1 Duodenibacillus sp. | reverse complement strand
AAAGCGGCGAGTGAAAGGCGGAATAAAGAAAATTTTATTTTTTATGCTCCGCAGGCCAGCGGGGCCTTTTGCCCCTTTTCTGCCCTAGAGAAAAGGACATTAAAGAGCGGCGGCCTTTTGGCCCTTTTCTGCCCCGGAGAAAAGGACACAAAAAACGAGCGGGTCCCTCTCAGAACCCGCCCGTAGCATCATTTAGCAAAACCTCACCGAAGTGAGGAAGGAACTATGTATGAAAATCTATTTCCCTTTCTGCCCCGCGGCAACCGGCTTAAAAAGCACTTCGTAAAAATTGCGGCTGTCCACTTCCTCCACCGGTTTGCCAAAGGCCGTATAACTGGTCGGCGGACGCACCGCCGAGATATTCTGCACGCGGCGCACCACATTATTGCCCGTGTCTAAGAAGTATAACATATCTAAACCGGAAATTGCAAGTGCCCCCGGATAAGCCAAGTTTGCCTGCCACGCATCCATATCGTCGCCGTTGTAACCGCGGCGGCCCGTACCCGCCACTGTTTCCACTTGGCTGGTGCGGTTTTTTAAATCTATACTAATCCGGCGCACCCGCTGGTTGTCGGTATCAGCCACATAAACCCGGCCGAAGCGGTCCAAGGCCAGCCCGGTAGGGTCATTAAAGCAAGCGTCCTTGCTGAGCCCGGAATTATCGCCGCAGTATCCCTCGTCCCCGTTGCCGGCCAAGGTAAAAATGCGCTTGCCGCGGCGGTCCACAAAGCGGATTTTATGGTTGCCCGTATCGGCAATATATAAATTGTCATACTTATCAAATACGATTGCTGAAGGATGATGCAGCCGGGCATTGACGGCCAAGCCGCCGTCCCCGTCGTCCCCCGCGTCGCCCGTGCCCACTACGGTGGTCAACAGGCCCGTCACGCGGTCCACCTTGCGAATGCGGTGGTTGCCCGTATCGGCAATATAAAGCTCTCCTGCATTACTGACGGCCACCCCGGCGGGGTTATTCAGCGCGGTGCCTTGGGCCTTGGCTCCTTCGCCCTCGTAGCCCTTGCGGCCGTTTCCTGCCACGGTGTACAAATAGCCCTTGCGGGTCAACACGCGCACCCGCTGGTTACCCGTATCGGCGATATAGAGATTGCCGTAGGCGTCAAAGGCCAGTGCCGTGGGCCCCTTGAGCCCGGCTTGGTCGGCATGCCCGCCGTCATTAAAAAATCCGGCGCGGTCCGTACCCGCCACAGTGTCTATATACCCGCTGCGCGCGTCCACCCGGCGAATGCGGTGATTTAATGTATCGGCGATATAGAGGTTATGCCAGCGGTCCACCGCCAACCCCAGCGGGCTGGCTAAGCGGGCTTGGATAGCGTCGGACTGGTCCCCGCCGAACCCGCGCTTGCCCGGCACGCCGGCCACATTCTCAATTTTTCCCCCGCCCGTCAGGGGCACCGCGGCCCACAGTGCCGCCGCGCCCAACAACAAACTTAAAAATAAAAGTGGTCTTTTCATTTCCTCCTCCTTAGTTTATATGCTAACAAAAACGGCCCGCCGCCGCAACCGTGTCCCGAGCATACACAAGGACGCGCAATTTGATAAAATAAAGAAGAGGTCTTATCTTCGCCCCGCCCTACGGAGCGCATCCAAACGAGGTTACTATGATTATTTTGTTTTTAAATTGCGGCAGCTCTTCGGTCAAATACAGCGTCTATGATTGGGATAAAAAGCGCAGCTTGGCGGCGGGCGGAGTGGAGCGCGTCGGTCTGGCGGGTTCTTTTATTACGCACGAACGCCCGGGACAAGAAGCCTTTGAGTTGCACCAAGATTGCAAGAACCATACCGATGCGATCAACCTGGTCATCCGCACGCTGACCGATGAGGAACACGGCGTCATCGCCAATGTGCATATGATTTCCGCCGTGGGGCACCGCATCGTGCACGGCGGCAAGTTTACCAAATCCGTCGTAGCCACCCAAGAAGTCATTGACGAGCTGAAAAATATTTCCGATTTGGCCCCCCTGCATAACCCGGCCCATATTTTGGGCATTGAGGCGGCTATGTCTATTTTGCCTGACGTCATGCACGTGTGCGTAATGGACACCGCCTTTCACCAAACCATGCCGGCCTTTGCCTATATGTACGCCCTGCCGCGCGAATGGTACACACAGTATCATATGCGCCGCTTTGGCGCACACGGTTCGTCGGCTTTGTATTGCTCGCGCCGAGCGGCCGTTTTGCTGGGTAAACCCGTGGAGGACACCAACACCATCATCTGCCACATTGGCAACGGCGCCAGCTGCACCGCCGTCAAAAACGGCCAATGCTATGACACCAGCATGGGGCTGACCCCGCTGGAAGGGCTCATCATGGGCACGCGCTGCGGCGATATTGACCCTTCTATTTGCTTTCATATGATGAAGAAACTCCACATGGCCCCGGACGAAATGTACCGCATTTTAAACCGTGAAAGCGGCGTCAAGGCCATTACGGGCGGACGCTTTGCCGACCGCCGCGACATCGTGGAAAACGCCCAAAAGGGCGATGAATTGTGCAAGCTGGCCATTGCCATGGAAAGCTACCGCATTAAAAAATACATCGGCTCTTATATGGCCGCCTTGGGCCGCGTAGACGCCATTGTCTTCACGGCCGGCGTGGGCGAGCGCAGCCCGTTCATCCGCGGCAAGGCGGTGGAAGGCTTGGAAAATTACGGCATTGTGTTAGACGAGCAAAAAAACCGCGACGCACAAACTAAGAATGCCGAAAGCTGTATCAGCGCAGATACTTCCAAGGTAAAGATTTTCGTCGTGCCGACGGATGAGGAAATCGTCGGCGTGCAGGACATTGTGGCCCTGCAGGCAGGCACTTACGACGTATATACTAAATTCCGCTATATTTTTGAGGACAAGGAATACCGCAATACGTTGCGCGACGAGGCGTTTGCAGAGGAGATAAAAAAGAAACCTTTTTTGCTTCACGCCGCCGTTAATTTGCCGGAGAGTTTGAAGGAAAAATTGAAATAACGTACGCCCCGCGCCGTTTCGGTGCGGGGTTTATTTTAGACCCGCGCCTTGCGCGGACGAGCTGTAAACCCCTAAAGGAGAAGAAAATGTTTATCCCCAAAGAAGCAAAATTCTTTGATTTGTTTGACCGCCAGGCCGAAAATCTGGTCCGGGCGGCGGATCTGTACAAGAAGCTGGTGGACGAGGCCGCTTTTACCCCCGAAAATGTGCGCGCCATGCACGAGCTGGAACACTATGGCGACGAACTGACCCACACCATTCTCAACACCTTAAACGAAACCTTTATTACGCCCTTTGACCGCGAGGACATTATGGCCCTGGCCAATCATATGGACGATGTGATTGACGGGCTGTATATGATTACCAACCGCTTTTGCCTCTACAAAATCGCCAAGCCGACGGACTTCTCCAAAAAAATGGCGGCCGTCTTGGCCCAAGCCACCAAGGCCCTGCAAAAGGCCTTGTCCACCCTGCGCAATAAAAAGCAAATGAAAGAAACCCTCATCCATTGTGTAGAAATCAACCGTTTGGAAAATGAGGCAGATGTCCTGTGCGACGAGGCCCTGGGCTACTTGTTTGATCATGAAAAGGACCCCATTATGATTATCAAGCAAAAGGAGCTTTACGAGGCCTCGGAAAATGTGGCGGATTTCTGCGAACACACCGCCAATGTGGTGGAATCTATCTTGGTAAAGAATAACTGAGTATGACTTGGATTATCTTACTGATTGCACTGGCGTTATTTTTTGATTACCTCAACGGATTTCACGACGCGGCCAACTCGGTAGCCACCGTGGTGTCCACGCGGGTGCTCTCGCCCAAAATAGCCGTGGCATGGGCGGCGTTTTTTAACTTCATCGCCTTTTTGGTGTTTCACACGGCCGTGGCCAAAACCATTGGCAGCGGCATTGTGGATATTCGCATTGTAGATGCCAATTTGGTCTTTGGCGCGCTGATGGGTGCGTGCGTGTGGAACATCTTAACGTGGTGGTGGGGCTTGCCGTCCAGCTCCTCGCATGCCTTAATCGGCGGCTTAATCGGCGCGGGCTTGGTCAAGGGCGGTTTTTCGGCCCTGATGGCCGGCGGCATTCTCAAAACGGTGGCGTTTATCTTTATTTCGCCGCTGCTGGGGTTTTTGCTAAGCATTCTCCTCGGCATCTTGGTCTTTAACGCGTTCCGCCGCGTTAATCCGTTTAAGGTGGACCATATCTTCCGCATCGGGCAGTTATTCTCCGCTTCTGCCTACAGCTTGGGCCACGGCGCCAACGACGCACAAAAGACCATGGGTATCATCAGCATGCTGCTTTTGGGCGGGCTGGCGGGGCAGGAAGTAGCGCCCGTACGCGATTTTTTACTCAGCCATGAGGAAATGCACCTAGTGTCCCAAGGACAATTCATCGTGCCCTTGAGTGTGGTGTTGCTGTGCCAAGGCGCCATCGCGCTGGGAACACTCTCGGGCGGCTGGCGCATTGTAAAAACCATGGGCCAAAAAATTACCCGCTTGCGCCCGGTGGACGGATTTTGTGCAGAAAGCGGCTCGGCTATTGCCATTTTTACGGCCTCTTTGCTGGGCGTGCCTGTAAGCACCACGCACACCATTACCGGCGCGATTGTGGGCATTGGTTCCCTACGGCGTATCAGCAGTGTACATTGGGGCGTGGCCAACCGCATTGTGTGGGCGTGGTTTGTTACCATTCCTGCCGCGGCACTGATTTCCGCCGTGGCCTATTGGCTGAAAGTAACTATTTTCGGATAAACCTTTTTAGCTGAGCAAAAACCCGCCTGGAACAGGCGGGTTTTTTGTGGCATAAAAATACCCCGGGCTTAAAGACCCGGGGGTTATCTACTCAAGCAATTTTAATAATAAGAAGTCTTTCTCCAATTTGAACAGCTGCCGTCGGCGGCCACATCGTAGCAATCGCGCGAAGAAGTCGTTTTTCCATCGGCATCGTAGGTATACTC
>CAVDMZ010000089.1:0-651 GCA_963610115.1 Duodenibacillus sp. | reverse complement strand
GGTATACTCCGTCATGCTATAATAGGTTTCGCAATTTCCTTGTGCCGTATAAGTTTTACAGGTCCGCTGCGATATTTTATTTCCATTTTCATCGTAGGTATATTCATAAATAACTCTGCTGCTGGTGCAGCTGCCGTCACTACCAAATGTTTGACAAAACCGCCGGGAGCTCATATTTCCACTTTCGTCGTACTCAAAGATAGTGGTAGAACAGCTGCCACTACTATATGTATTGTAACAGACGCGTTCCGAGGTTTTCTTTCCGTTTTCATCGTAGGTATAGCTAGTGTCATCACTGCGGGAACTGCAGCTGCCACTACTGGTAAAAGAGTCGCATTCACGCTTAGAGGTCATATTTCCATTTTCATCGTAAGTATAATCAACGCCTGCAAAATAGCTGGAACAGCTACCATCGGATTTAAAACTGGTGCAACGGCGCTCCGAAGTTTTATTTCCGTCTTCGTCATACGTATACTCATAGCCATTGTTACGATTGCAGCTCCCCATGGTACTGGGCCCTTGGCAATAGGTCTGCGAAGTCTGGTTTCCATTTTCATCATACCCGTAATCCCAGCCAGAGGAATAGCTCGTACAACTGCCGTCACTGCCCACGGTTTCGCAGTAGCGAGAGGACGTCATATTCCCTTGCTC
>CAVDMZ010000088.1:5017-5747 GCA_963610115.1 Duodenibacillus sp. | reverse complement strand
GCAGGGGCGCGGACGGCGTGGCGGCGGCGAGCAAGCCTCAGGCTTGTGCCAGCCGTTTTTATTTCGGCACAGACGCGGCGGAACTGTCTTTGGCGCAGGCGGCCGCCTTGGTCGGGCTGATTCAATCTCCTACGCGTTTAAACCCGCTTAAAAATCCGCGGGGCGCGCTGTGGCGGCGGGAGCGGGTGCTGGACGCGATGCGTTCCCAAGGTTTTATCTCCTCTGAACAATACGGTTTGGCCATGAAGGAGCCCCTGGCCCTGTCCGCCGCGCCGCGGCCCTTTGCCGCGCCGCACTTTGCCCGGCGGGTGCAAACCTTGGCTCCGGCAGCCGCGCAGGTGTACACCACGCTGGACCCGGATTTGCAGCAATATACCGAAAAGGCCATACAAAATCACCTTAGCAAACTGACCGAAAACCATGTAACCAATGCCGCCGCCGTGGTGCTGGACAATGCCACGGGAGAGGTTTTGGCCTATGTAGGCTCTGCTGATTTTGAGGATGAGGAGCACAGCGGACAGGTGGACGGGGTGGCGGCCTTGCGTCAGCCGGGCTCTGCCTTAAAACCCTTTGTGTATGCCTTGGCACTGCAAAACGGTTTGACCGCCGCCAGCGTGCTGGAGGATGAGGACACCTTTTTTGAAGGAGGCTTCCGCCCGCGCAATTACGACGAAAAATTCCACGGCGGCGTATCGGTGCGGCGGGCCTTGGCCTGTTCTTATAATATACC
>CAVDMZ010000088.1:3986-5007 GCA_963610115.1 Duodenibacillus sp. | reverse complement strand
GTAGTCAAGGCGGCCGCGCCTTTGGGGGCGGCGCGGCTGCTGGATTTCTTGCACGCGTTTGGCTTTTCCTCTCTGCGCCGTCCGGCGCAATTTTACGGTTTGGGCCTGTCCCTGGGCGGGGGGGAAGTTACCCTGCTGGAGCTGGCCAATGCCTATGCCACCTTGGCGCGCGGGGGCCGGATGCGCCCGGTGGTCTTTGCCCAGCAGCCGCGTTTGCAGATTTCTGCCAAAGAGCGGCAGGTACTGCCGGAGGAAACGGCCTATATCATCACAGACATTTTGGCCGACAATGCCGCGCGGGCCGATGCGTTTGGCTTAAACTCGCCGCTGCATTTTGCCTTTCCCGCCGCCGCCAAAACGGGCACCAGCAAGGATTACAAGGATAATTTTGCCATTGGCTATACGCCGCGTTTGACGGTGGCCGTATGGGCGGGCAATTTTGACGCTTCGTCTATGCAAAAGGTGTCGGGCATTTCCGGCGCGGCGCCGATTTTGCACGATGTGCTGAGCTATGCTTACAAAAAATATCCATCGGGCGATTTTATGGTTCCCCAGCGTGTGGTGCACGCGGTGGTGTGCGAAGAAAGCGGCCTGTTGGCCGGAGAAAACTGCCCGCATACGCGTGAGGAAGTGTTTGTACAGGGGCAGCTGCCCGCACAAGTGTGCGACGGAAAACACAGCCCGGAAACGGGACCGCTAAAAATCCTCGCCCCGCTGGAAGGGGATGTTTTTAAGTGGGATGCCGGTTTGCCTGCGGCGGCCCAGCAACTGCATTTTAAAACCTCGGCTGCGGGGCCGTGCCAGTGGCATTTAAACGAGCAAGCCTTGCCCGGGCAACAGCCGGATCTGTGGTGGCCTCTGCAACAAGGCAAACATACCTTGCGCGTGGTGTGCGGCCCGGAAACCGCCCGCGTACATTTTACGGTGCTGTAAGCGGCTTGGGTTTGAAATGAATTTTTCCTTTTTTCCCGTCTAAAAAGTAACCTGCCTGTTTTAAAATACTTGCCTTTCGTTTTTTTTT
>CAVDMZ010000088.1:0-3976 GCA_963610115.1 Duodenibacillus sp. | reverse complement strand
TTTAGTTGTAAGCTAATTTTAGCGAAAATGGAGGAAAAGTATGAAAAATCGTTCTACGGGCCGTTTAAGTGGCTTTACGCTGATTGAACTTTTGGTCGTTGTACTCATCATTGGCGTACTGACTGCTATCGCTTTGCCTCAATACCAGAAGGCCGTTGCCAAGGCAAGGTTTACAGATGTCCTAATCCGTATAAAGGCTTTAGCGGACGCGCAAGAGCGGTATTTTTTAGCCAATGGGGAATACAGCAACGATTATTTGGACTTAGATGTCAATGTGGTCCCTGAAGATAGCGGAATGGTCATTGGAGGAACAAAGCAACGTGATTTCTTTTGTTACAATGGGGGATGTTATTACATTAATGATGGAAAAAATTACATATGGTTTTGGGGTTCCTCCGGAAACGCAAAAGATTTACCGGAAGTGTACATGGGGCTGGGTGTCAATGCCGGACAGAGAATATGTTGTTTTGCTCCTTACTCTTCCAGTGAAACAACGATAGCCCTTTGCAAGGGCGCCGGTGGGCAAAAAGCAACTGCTCCCACACCTGGGAGACCGATTTCTTGCTACTACTTCTAAGTCCTTATTTTAAAATGCCCCCGCTCTGCTGGAGCGGGGGCTTGTCCGTCTTGCAACATTAATCCTCAAAGTCGGTTTCTTCCACTTCCAGCTGGCGGGCAAATTCGCCCCACTTTTCGCGCGGAGCCTCTATTTTTAGAGAAAGGCCCGTGTCGGAATATTCCGTATAAGGCTTGTCGGCCAAGATATTTTGGTCCAGCTTAATCTCCATAAAAAACGGCGTTTGGCCCGGCAGCTCGCCGCGGCAGGCACAGCCTAGTGCAGATTTGGGCGCCATAAAAATAGACACCTTGGGCTCTAACATAATCCAGTTATCCGGCTGGCCCGAGGAGAGCACCTTCAAAATAAAGGTGGACAAATGCGGGGCTTGCGCGTCTTTGAGCGCGACGAATTTCTCCGCAATCTCGTCAGAAAACAGCGGCGTGTCTTTAAAATACAGGCCGATTTCATATTCCATGCAGGGCTCTTGGTCTTCCTCGTGGTCGTACCAGCGGGAAATGGGACAGATGTCTAACTGCAAACCTTCCTTGCCATATTGAATGTGTGCCATAAGGACCTCTTTGTAGAAAATAGTACTTCCTCATTGTAGCAACTTTGCCGCCCGCCGCGCAGAGAGTTTCAAGAGAGTGCGGGGCCCTTTGGGGGAAAAGGATAGAAATTTTTATGTTGCGACGGGACGTTGTCGCGCGGGTTTATTATCCTGTATGTGCAGTACAAATTATATAACAGGAGCAAAATATGCCGGAACAAAAATATGAATGCCATAAATGCTGGCAGTTGTTTACCTTCTCTTTCCCGCCGTCTGGGATGAGATGCCCCTCTTGCGGCGGTCCGTTGTTCCGCAAAGGGTAGTTATTATGCCCCGGCCTTCACGGTGGCCGGGGCGAAGGTTTTTTATGTGGAAATACATTGAAAAAATAGACTGGTGCAAGGTGTTTCATCATTTTTTAGGAATGAAACATAAGGCCTTGGAGGTGCAGGTGGCCTATTTTGGTTGCGATGCCTTGGATATATCCTGTGCTTGGCGCAGACGGCAGGACCACGCCGGAATCAGTTTGGAAATTACATTTTTGGGTGTACTTTGTGCCATTTCTCTTTATGATTACCGCCATTGGAACGAGGTTGAAAACCGTTTTTATTTGGCGGACGAGCCGGAACCGGCTAATATTGGGTTGGGTTATACAGAAAGAGAGTATTTTGAAGCGCTTAAAAGGTGCGCCCAAAAGCATTGCTTGGATGAGGATTATTTGCCCCGTTGTGAGGCTGCTTTTGTGGAACACCAAATAGCGTGTACCCGTCAGCAAGCCTTGTACGAAAAATGGGAAAAAGAGGACAAAAAGCCCTTCCAACCCAAACATCCGATAAACTGGGAAAATGTCAAATATGCCAAACAAGGGAAACAATATAAGAAATACGCAGTTAAGTTCTTATCCAATGGCGAGATAGAAATAACGGAGTTCCGCACAAAATACAGGCTTCCCGTAAAAGATGTTGTCAGCCTATTTGATTTATATGATGACAAAGATCGTTTAGTGAGTCAATCAAAGGAATACAGAGAGGAAGAATATGACATTTGAATCTATTAGGGGAAAATTTAAGCATTTTTACAATCTTATCCATACTTGCGGCGGCCCGCAGGGGATGATTGATAAAGGAATCCCTTGGGAAAAAGTGGCGTGGGGCAGTACATTTGGCGATGACGGAAAAGATATTTATTTTGAAATTCACTCCAAAACAGATGAAAAAGGTGTTTTGCACTTGTTTGCCAAAAACGGCGACGAACTCATAGAGCGTACCAAGCGGGATTTGGCCTACTCGTGCGATTTGTACGACAAAGACGGCAAACTCCTTAACATTATGTTTTGGGCTCTTTGATGTGCTATCATAAATTTAAGAGGTGCGTATGAACTTATCCAAATCCCAATATACCAAATACCGTAGTTGTGCCCGCCGTTTGTGGCTATACCGCAATAAAAAAGAGGTTTTGACTCCGCCCGATAAAGGCCTGCAAAAAATTTTTGACCGCGGGCATTTAATCGGCGAGCTGGCCTGGAAGCGTTTTCCCGGCGGAGTGCTGGTAGAAGACGGCTGGAAGGACCCACAGGCCGCCCTAAAACGCACGCAAGAGCTGCTAGCGCAAGGGGTACCGGCCGTTTACGAGGCCGCGTTTGCTTATAACGGTATTTTAGTGTTTGTGGATATTTTGGAGAAAACCCCTACCGGCTGGAATTTGGTGGAAGTAAAAAGCAGCGGGAGTAAAATAGCTCCCATTTATGTAGATGATATTTCTATCCAACGTTATGTGCTCTCTCATAGTGGGGTCCTGCCGGAGCATTGTTATTTGATGCACCTCAACAGCGACTATTTTATGGAAACGGATACGCCGGATTTGCAACAACTTTTCTTATTAACGCCAATGGACAGCGAATTGTTCCAAGATGAGTTTATAGAAGAGAATTTGCAAAACATTCAGGAAATGCTGGCCGGGCCGGAACCAGCGGTACAGCTGGATAAGACGCGTTGCAAAGAGTGCGAGGGGCGGGCCTATTGCTGGCGGGATATTCCGCAAGATTCTGTTTTTGATATTATGCAAACCAAGCAGGCACTGGAATATATGGCCTTGGGAATGGTAAAAATAACCGACCTGCCGCTGGATAGTTTTAAAAATGACAAAATAAACCATTGGATAGAGGTCCTGCGCACGGGAAAGCCCTACATCAACCGCGCGGCGGTGGCGGCATGGCTTAATAAACTAAATTATCCCTTGTATTATTTGGATTTTGAAACCACCCAGCCGGCTGTGCCGCTGTGGAGATACTCGCGGCCTTATCAGCAAATCCCGTTTCAGTTTTCCCTGCACGTCCAGCGCAAGCCACACGGCGAGTTTGAGCATTACGAATACCTTTCCACGGGGAAGGAAGATCCGCGCATTGGGTGTGTGGAGGCTCTGCTTAAATATATCGGCAAAAGTGGCACGATTTTGGCTCACAATGCGACCTTTGAAAAAAATCGCATAAAGGAACTGGCGCGCGATTTGCCTATGCCCCAGGAGGATGCCCAACGCTTGCGGGATATGGAGTCGCGTTTTATGGACACGGGCGACCCGTTTAAGAAAGACTATTTGCACCCTAAAATGCACGGCAAGTGGTCTATCAAAAAGGTCTTGCCCGCGCTGGTGCCGGATATGACCTACGAAGGAATGGCGGTTGCCAACGGTGGCGACGCTATGGACGCTTTTGACGTATTATACGCCCAATCCTTGCCACCCCAAAAATTGGAAGAATTGCGCCTAAACCTGCTTAAATATTGCGAGCAAGACACCTGGTCTATGGTCAAATTGGTGGATGCATTGAGGGGCAGCTTGCGATAGAAAAAAAAATGCTATGCTAAATTCAGGCA
>CAVDMZ010000087.1:0-5751 GCA_963610115.1 Duodenibacillus sp. | reverse complement strand
GACTCCAACTATGCAGCCGACCGCTTGTGCAAAAGTTTAGGGGGCACGGGCGCTGGGACGGCAGGCTGTGAGGGAAAATGTCGCAGTTGGGAAATCCCCTAACCATAAACCCCGGGCCATAAACCCGGGGCTTTTGACGTTTTACTCTTGGTAATCTCTAAGCATTTTGGTGCGGCTGGGGTGGCGCAACTTGCGGATGGCCTTGGCTTCTATTTGGCGCACGCGTTCGCGCGTGACGTTGAACATTTTGCCCACTTCCTCCAGCGTGCGCGGGTAGCCGGAGTCTATGCCAAATCGCAGTCGGATGATTTTGGCTTCGCGCTCCGAAAGCGTGTCCAAAACGTCGGCCACTTCTTGTTTGCGCAGAAAGTCCACGGCGGAGGTAGTCGGGTTGGGGCCGTTTTTATCCTCAATAAAATCCTCCAAGTTGGAGTCCTCATCCTCGCCAATGGGGGTGGATAGGGAAATGGGGTCCTGCATAATTTTGAGTACGCTTTTGACCTTGTCCACCTGTATGTGCATCGTTTTGGCGTACTCTTCCAGTGTCGGCTCGCGGCCGTACTCTTGGCGGAATTTGTTGGTTACTTTGGTCAGCTTGGACACCAACTCTTTCATATGCACCGGAATGCGGATGGTGTTGGCTTGGTCGGCAATGGCGCGGTTGATGCTTTGGCGGATCCACCAAGTGGCATAGGTGGAAAATTTAAACCCACGTTTGTATTCAAATTTTTCCACGGCCTTCATTAAGCCCAAGCCGCCCTCTTGAATCAGATCGGACAGTTCCAAATTGGAATTGACGTGTTTCTTGGCGATAGACACCACCAAGCGCAGGTTGGCCTTGATGAGTTTTAATTTGTCTTGCAAAATCATATCCTCAAAGAAGACAATGCGGTCATTAAAGGCCAAAAACTCTTTTTCCGTCATGGGCAGAGTTTCCACCATGCGTTCGTGGCGGGCGCGTACGCTCTCAATATGGGCCAGCGCGCGCTGCAGCTCCTCCAAAGTAAATTTGGTTTTCTTTTTAAATTCTTTCTCAGAGATTTTTTTATTCTCAAAATCGGTAACTAATTTTTTGACGCTTGCGTACGGGCCGAAATACTCGTCAAAACGCGCCATGTCACTGCGGGTTTCGTTGAGACGGTCGGCCAAGTTCTTGATTTTATTGGTCAAGCGTTTGATTTTGTTTTGGTTTAAATTGAGTTTGATGATGCGCGCCACCACTTCCTTTTGCTTCTTCTCCACCATCTCAATGTTGTGGTTGCGTTTGGCATTGGTCAAATTATCCTCGCACAGTTCCTTCATCAATTTGGTGATTTCCTGCTCGCGCTTGCCGATGAATTGGGCGGCCTCTTTGAGCTTTTGGCGCATATTGTTGAGCTCGCGCGTGGTGCGTTTGCCGCGGGGCATAAGCTCTTTGGTGGTCATTTCTTCTTGGTCCACCAGCTCCTCCCAGTTGCAAATTTCGCGCATGGTAATGGGAGATTCCAGCACCAGTTTGCGCAGCTCTTTTTCGCGCTCGCGGATATTGCGCGCCAGGGTTACTTCCTCGTCGCGCGTGAGCAACGGGACGCGCCCCATTTCAGAGAGGTACATGCGGATAGAATTAGAAATATCTTGATTGGCGGAGGACCAATCTTCGCTATAAGATTCCTTTTCCTCCCGCTCGGCGGATTTGAATTTTTTGTCATCCACCACTTGAATGCCCATATCCTCCAGGGTCCCCATTAGTCCGTCAATATCCTCGGCGCTCATGGAGTTGGAGGTCAGCGAGCGGTTGATTTCCTCCAAAGAAAGCACGCCGCTTTCCTTGCCTGCTTCCACCAATTCTTTTAAAACCTTATTTCCGGAATTTGCCATGTGTATGTACCTCTTTTCCGCTAATTTTTAAGTTTATTTTGCAAATCTGTCATTTGTTTGAGCAGCCCTGCGGGCACCTGCCCTGCGGGAGCTGTTTTAATCTGCTGGCGGACCTGCGCCAAGCGGCGCTGGAGCGCCTCTTTTTCTACAGCCCTTTTGGCGGTTTCTATGTCGCGCTGGGGCTGAAAGTCTGCGGGCAGCTCGGCCATAGACAGCCGGATGATTAATTGGGCAACGGACGGCGCCAAGGCTTGCACCCGGTCCAAAAAACCTTCCGGGGACGGATTTTGCGCAAAGGCCTTGCAAACCGCCTCCAATACCGAGGCCAAGCTGCGGCTGTCAAAGTGCGGCCCCAGTGTTTCACATCCGGCGGCGTATTGGGGATAACGCAACAGCCACGCGGTCAAATTTTCTTCCGCCGCCGGGAAGTTTTCCGCCGGCTTGGGGGCGGGCTGCTGCGGGGAGGGGGAAATTTTAAAACGGCTGAAACGCTGCTTGGCGCGCGCGGCGGCGTACTGTCTGCTGTGCAGCCGCCCCAGCACCAGGGATTCATCCACTTCCACGCGCTCGGCAATGTATTTGGCCCATTCCCGCCGGACAATGGGATCGGGCTGTTTGAGCAAGGTTTCCACCAGCTCGCTGGTAATAGCTGTTTTGGCCTGTGCGTCTAAAGGGTGGGGGTATTGCTCCAGCTGCAGCTGTGTGTGAAAGGCTACTAAATCTTGGGCGTGGTCTAAAACCTCTTCAAATTTTTCTTTGCCGTATTTAGCGATAAATTCATCCGGGTCCAGCCCGTCGCGCAAGGAGGCCACTTTTACAAACAGCCCCTGCTCTATGAGCACACTGCCCCCGCGCAAGGCCGCTTTGATGCCGGCGGCGTCCGGGTCAAACAACACGGTAACATTATCGGTGTAGCGTTTGAGCAGTTTGGCGTGTTCTGTGCCCAAGCTGGTGCCCAGCGGCGCCACCGTGTAGCCAAACCCGGCTTGGTGGCAGGCGATGACGTCCATATACCCCTCCAGCAACACGGCGCGCCCGGCCTTGCGTATGGCCGGCCCGGCAAATTGAATACCGTAGAGCACATGGCTTTTGTTAAACAAAACCGTCTCGGGGGAGTTGAGGTATTTGGGCTCGCCTTGGCCCAAAATGCGTCCGCCAAAACCCACCATCTCGCCCCGGTGGTTGTAAATGGGAAAGAGCAGCCGCCCGCGGAAATAATCGCGCGGACCGTAGGAGGTTAGCGCGCACAAGCCCGCGTCCTTGAGTTGCTGGGCCGTGTAGCCGGCCGCCTGGGCCGCGCGGTACAAGCCCAAGGGGTCGTTTTTGGCAAAGCCCAGCTCAAATTTTTGGGTGGTTTCCTTGGTCAAACCGCGGCCCTTGATGTAGTTGCGGGCCGGTTCTCCTTCCAGGCCCATTAAATTTTTGTGGAAGAATCCTTTGGCGTATTCCAAGGCCTTACGCGCGGACAGCCGCTGTTGTTCCTCAGCGGAGAACTGGACCGCAGGCTGGTATTGCACTCCGGCAAAATCGGCCATTTTCTTTAGGGCTTCATTGAAGGTCAGGTTTTCTATTTTGCGCAGAAAAGCAATCACGTCCCCGCCCTCTTGGCAGCCGAAGCAATAGTAGTACCCCTTGTCCGGGTTGACGGTAAAGGAGGGGGTTTTTTCTTTGTGAAACGGGCAGCAGGCCTTCCAGTATTTTCCGGCTTTTTTTAGGTGCGGCAGATACTGGCGGATGAACTCTACAATGTCCACCCGCTGCTTAATCTGTTCTAAAACATTTTGCTGTTGCGATAGCATAAAGACCTTATTTCCCGTCGGGCTTACGTACGCGCCTGCGCGCTCGCGCGTAGAGCCAAACAAGGCAATAGCCCTCGGTTCCCCTTGGACTATTGCCTCAAAAACAGCTTGTATTAATAGCGCCGGCGTTTGGTGCGGCGGGCGCGGCGTTGCGCCTCTTGCGATTTGATTTTGCGCTTCACGCTGGGCGGCATGTAGGTCTCGCGGCGTTTGATTTCCTTGAGAATGCCGTTCTTCTCACACTCGCGTTTGAAGCGTTTGAGCGCCTCTTCTAAGTGTTCAGCGTCTCTAACTTTTACAAAAACCATTCCTTTTTCACCACCTTCTGTTTCCAGCAAAAAATCGGTACATATATTGTACAAAAAATTTACTGTTTTGTCGTTTGTATTCTTATTTTTTCAAGCCGGCGATAAAGGCCGCCGTTTGCGCCAATTCCTTGCGCACGGCGTCCTTTTCTGCGCGTTTTTTGTACTCAAATTGCCCGTCCTTGACCGTGCGGCTGCTGATGACTATGCGGTGCGGCAGGCCCATAAGATCGGCATCTTTAAACTTCACGCCCGGGCGTTCGTCGCGCTCGTCTAACAGCACAGACAATCCGGCCGCTTCCAATTGGGCCGTCAGGGTATCGGCGGCTTTTTTGACCTCGGGGTTGCTGTCGTAATCAATGGCCACCAAGGCCACGTCAAACGGGGCGATGGGCGCGGGCCAAATAATGCCGTGTTCGTCGTGGCTTTGCTCAATAGCGGCCGCCACCACGCGGCTAACACCAATGCCGTAGCAGCCCATAATAAAGGGGTGGGCGGTTTGTTTTTTATCCAAAAATTCCGCTTTCATGGTGCTGGAATATTTGGTGCCCAGCTTGAACACATGCCCCACTTCAATGCCGCGGGTAAAGGTAAACTTCTCGCCGCATTTGGCGCAGCGGTCGCCTTCGGTGGCTACCTTGAGGTCGCAATAGGCATCTACGGTAATGTCGCGCGAGGGGTTGACGTGAATGACGTGTACGTCCACTTCGTTGCCCCCGGCCACGCCGTTGACGACCCCTTTGACGTAGTGATCGGCAAAAATTTTAAGTTTGGGGTTGCGTTCCTTGATCCCCTGCGGTCCGGCAAAGCCCACCGGGGAGCCCGTTACCTGTGTATATACCTCTTCGCTGGCTTTCTCCAACTCACTGCATTTAAGCAGGCTGCGCAGTTTGGGTTCGTTGAGTTCGTGGTCGCCGCGGACCAAGGCCACCACCGGTTCGCCGTCGGCGGTAAAGACCAACAGTTTAATGAGCTTGTCCGTGCCCACGTTTAATACCCGGGCCACATCCTCCACCGTATAGGCTTTGGGCGTGGGGCGTTTTTCCAGGGGCAGAAAATCAGCCGGGTTGATTGTGTATTGCGGGGCCATGATTTCGGCCTTTTCGGTATTGGCGGCATAGGAGCAGGCCGGGCAGACGGCCAGTAAGTCCTCGCCGTTTTGGGCCAGCACCATAAATTCATTGGAGAAACTGCCGCCGATGGATCCGGTGTCGGCCTCCACCGCACGGAATTGAAAGCCGCAACGCGTAAAAATGCGCGTGTAGGCATCGTACATGCGTTTGTACCAATCATTGGCCTGTTCGTCCGTGGCGGCAAAGGAATAGGCATCCTTCATATAAAATTCGCGTGCGCGCATCACGCCAAAGCGTGGGCGGATCTCGTCGCGGAATTTGGTGCCGAATTGATACAGACACACCGGCAGTTGTTTATAAGAGGAAACATCCTTGCGGATGAGATCGGTGATTTCTTCTTCGGCGGTGGGGGAAACGCAAAAGCCCGCGCCCTTGCGGTCCTCCAATTTGAGCAGCTGGTCGCCAAAATGCGCCCAGCGGCCGCTTTCTTCCCACAACTCTTTGGGTTGGATAATGGGCAGCCAAACCTCGTGGGCGCCGGCGCGGTCCATTTCCTCGCGGATGATGTTTTCCACCTTTTTGAGCACGCGCAGCCCCAGCGGCAGCCATTCATACAGCCCGCTGCCCAGTTTGCGGATGAGCCCGGCGCGGATCATCAATTGCGCGGAGAGATTGTCGGCGTCCTTGGGCGCTTCTTTTAAAGTAGGTACATAATAT
>CAVDMZ010000086.1:0-6058 GCA_963610115.1 Duodenibacillus sp. | reverse complement strand
GAAAAAGGAGCCCTTTTATGAAAAACCGTTCTATGGGCCGATTAGGAGAGATTATCTATGCGTAAAAAACAGTGGTTCAAGAGAGCTTTCACATTAACAGAATTACTTGTTGTGGTTATTTTGTTGGGTGTGTTGGCATCCGTGGCAGTGCCGAAGTTCTCACGCGTGTTGGAAACACGCAAAACGACCGAAGCGGAAGCTATTCTATCCGCTCTGCGCACGGAGCAAGAGCACCGCTGCGTTTTGGGGAAAGAATATCAGATGATCCCTGAAAGGGTGGAGTCTCTGGCCTCGGCTAAAGACAGCAGGAATTACACCTATTCTTTAACAAGGACAGGGGCCAAGGCCACCTCGTCTAAAGGCTACAGCATTGCTATGCCGACCTATCAAAACGGCCAACTGTGCTGTGAGGGGAGCTATTGCAGCAGTTTAAACAAGAGCTATCCGTCCTGCTCGTCGCTTTCCATGCCGGATGATGAATGTGCGGTATCGTGTGAGGATTGCACGTGTGAGGAGTACGCCCAAAGCAACCGCTGTGAGTGCGACGCCAGCTACAAATCCTCTAATCCGTGCGTGTGCTCGCCCAATACTTGTGCTTGCTCCAGTTATGCTGATGAAAATCCGTGCGAATGTTCGCCCGATACCTGCGCTTGCTCTACTTATGCGGAAAAAAACCCGTGTAAGTGTTCCTCTGATCCGTGCGATTGCCCGAGTACGAGCAATACTTGTGCTTGCTCTACTTATGCCTCCGCCAACTCTTGCACATGCAACAACGATTGCACTTGTGAGGAAAAACCAGAGCAAGCGAAATGCCAAACTTGCTCTAACCCGACTTATGCGGCGGCACATCCGTGTGCCTGTGGCGGGGAATGTAGCTGCAGCAGACAATCCGGTTCAGGGTACAATTCTTGGTTTAGTGAATATAACTACATCAATACCAGCGGGTGCACTTGGTCCTCTTCTCAGACTTGTTATTACCGCTGTGAGGGTGTTGACTCTTTGGGAATGGTCGTACAAGATCGGGGTAATATGTACAAGTATATGATTAAGGTGGACGGACGGGAAGTGTATTATGCCCGCTATACGGCGGAAGGGTATTTGTACGAGACGGTCATTTACAACCAAGAAACGGGCCTTTATGAACAAACCCAGTATGACGTCAACGACGATGGCGGCAGTTATACCACCACTTTGTACAAAGAGAACGGTGGTTGGGCCAGTCTCTCAGGAAACCAGGGCGTGAAAGAAACCGGGACGGTTAGCCGCGATGAGGATGGAAACTGGGTATTGAGTAATGAATTAAAGGTGCCCTCTTCCAGCAACTGCTCCGTGCTGACCCGTAAATACACGTCTTACTGTAAGTAATTTAGTTTGCATAAAAAAACCGGGGCGGGTCCAAAAGGGCCCGCCCCGGTTGAGGTTACTACTGCTTGCCTTAGGCGGCGGGGCCGTGATCCCCGAGTGCACGGCAAGATTAAAAATTACGTTTGATGATGCTGCGCACGATGCCCTCTACATGAAAGCTCAGGCGGTCGGCCACGATGGGGGAATATTTTTTGTTTTGCGATTCCAAAATAATATTTTGCCCGTCTTGGCTAAAGCGTTTGACCAGGACTTCGCCTTGGTTGACGCAGACCACGATGTCGCGGTTTTGGGGACAGCGGTTTTGCTCCACAATCAGCCAGTCGCGCGGGGCGATGATGTTTTCCATGGAGTCGCCCTTGGCCTCCACCATAAACCCTTTGCTGGCCGGGAAGTAAATCATTGCCGGGTCCACGGGCACCACGCGCGTGGGGATACCGCTTAAAATAGTTCCTTCCGGGCCGCATTTGGCGCAGCCGTACATTGGCAGATAAACCACATTGCGCTCGGGGTCCTTTAAAATAATATAGTCGCGCGGGTTGGCCGGGTTGCGCTTTAAAAAGCCCTTTTTTTCTAGCTGTTTGATATGATGAAACACCACACTCTTGCCGCTGACATTGAGGAGGTCGGCCAGCTCCTGCATGGTCAGCGGGTCGGAAATATGGCTTTTTAAAATCTCTAAAAGTTCTGTTTGCTTTGAGTGCAGTTGTTTCATATTTTTACTTATTATAAAAAAGTTCTATACTTTGTTCTATCATTTTTAGAAAGCAAAGTAAAGCCCTGCCGCTCTTTTTGCCGCGGGGCCGGTTTTTTATAAGGTGTTTAGGAAACGGTCCAAGGCGGCCTGTCCCTGCGGGGTGCGTTTATATACCCCGGCGTATTCCAGCACGCGGGCAAATACGCGGCCCACTTCTTTTTGCAAGATTTTGGCCGCGTTGGCCTGCGTAAACGAATGTTTCTGCAGCAGTTCTTCCGCCCAAGCGGCGTGCTTGGCCAAGGCCGGGTCCTTGCGCACGGCGGCTAAATCTTTTTTGACCAGCAGCGGCGCCAAAGCATCCAGTTCTGCCGCCAGCCGCGCAGGGAGTACCGCCAGCCCCATGACTTCAATCAGGCCGATATTTTCCTTTTTGATGTGATGCACTTCGGCGTGCGGATGAAAAATGCCCAGCGGAAATTGTTTTGTGGTGCGGTTGTTGCGCAGTACCAAGTCCAGCTCAAAGGCTTTGCCGCGCCGCCGGGCAATGGGCGTAATGGTGTTGTGCGGCGTGTTGCCCGTGAAGGCCAAGATATCTACAGACGGGTCGGAGTAGTTGCGCCATTTTTTCAAAATATAATCGCCCGCGGCGGCCAAGTCTTTTTGGGAGCCGCTTAAGCGCAAGACGCTCATCGGCCACTGCAGTACGCCGGCCTTGATTTTAGGGAATTTTTTCAGCCGGAAGGGGCGCTGCAGGGGGGCCTTTTCCATGGCGAAAATATACCGCCCACCCTGGAAGTGGTCGTGCGTGAGGATAGAGCCGCCGACAATAGGCAAATCGGCATTGGAGCCGATGAAATAATGCGGCAGCAAGCGCACAAATTCCAGCAAGCGCGCAAAACTTTTAGCGGTCAGCTTCATCGGTTCATGCGTGCCGGAAAGACAAATGCAGTGCTCGTTATAATACACGTACGGGGAATATTGCAAATACCACGGTTTGCCGTCTTTAAGCAAATCCAGCGCAATGATCCGCAGGTTTTGCCGGGCCGGGTGGGCGGCATTTCCGGCGTAGCCCTCGTTTTCTTTGCATAGCAGGCATTGCGGATAGCCGGAGGCCTTGACCCGCAATGCCGCGGCAATGTCCTTGGGGTTCTTTTCGGGCTTGGACATATTAATGGTAATGTCCAGTTGACCGTACGGCGTGTCGGCCTTCCATACGCGGTTTTTGGCGACGCGGTCTGTGCGGATGTAATTGAGGGCGCGGGCATCGTGATAGAGTTTATCCGTGGCGGCGCGGGGGCCTTGGGCTTTGTACAAGAGGGCAAATTCACCGCCTACTTGCGACGGGCGTGCGGCAAAAACGTTCATCAGCCGCGTATCAAATAAATCCCGCTGGGTGGTGGTGTCGGGCGAAATGAGCCCCTGCGCGGCCGCCCAGTCGCACAATGGGTTTAATACCTCCGCCGCGTGGGAAGGGACGCGCCCTTTAAAGCCGGAGGGCGTGTAGCTCTGCAAACCCAAAACGGGTAGCAGTTCATTGATAGCCCAAACGCGGTCGGCCGGGTCTATGAGGCCGTTTTTGATAGCATAGGCGACCAAACGGTCTATGAGCGCGTTTACATTTTGCATATTAATATCTCCGGTGTTGTTCCCAATTCCAAGCGGTTTGGAGAATTTGTTTTAAATTGTATTGCGGTTTCCAGCCCAGCTCCCGCGCGGCTTTGGTGCTGTCGGCCACCAGCACGGCCGGATCGCCGGGCCGGCGGCCCTTGTATTGCACCGGGAAATCCACCCCCGTGACTTCCTTGGCTTGCGCGAGGAGCTCGGCCACGCTTTGGCCGTTGCCGCTGCCTAAATTGTAGCGCAGGCTTTGGTTTTCCCTCGCCATTTTTTCCAGGGCCAAAATATGCGCGCGGGCCAAGTCATTGACGTGTACATAATCGCGCACGCAGGTGCCGTCGGGCGTGGGATAATCCGTGCCGAACACACTGATGGAGGGCCGCTTGCCCGCCGCCGCTTGCAGGACTAAGGGGATGAGGTGCGTCTCCGGCGTGTGCGACTCGCCAATTTCTCCGCTGTCGTCGGCGCCGCTGGCGTTAAAATAGCGCAAAGCGACGGATTTTAACCCATAAGCCGTATCAAAATCCTCCAGCATTTTTTCCACCATGAGTTTGGTATTTCCGTAGGGATTGATGGGTTTTTGGGGGTGTGTTTCGTCTATTTTTGGACGAACCGGCTCTCCAAAGGTGGCCGCCGTGGACGAAAAAACAAAATAAGGCACGGCGTTCTCGCGCAGGGCGTCTAAGAGGTTGAGCACTTGGGCCACATTGTTATGGTAATATTTGGAAGGCTCCTTGACGCTCTCGCCTACTTCAGTAAATGCGGCAAAGTGCATGACAGCCTCTATGTTGTATTTTTTAAAGACTTCTTTCAGGCGGGCCTTGTCGCCCAAATCGCCCAGCTCAAAGGGGTGGCCCTGCACGGCCTCGCGGTGGCCCTTGGATAAATTGTCGTACACGACGGGATTATACCCCTGGCCCGCCAGCATTTTGACTACATGGGAGCCGATATAGCCGGCCCCTCCCACCACTAAAATATTCTTCATAAAAGCCCCTTTAGTTCAGTTCCCGTGCGCCGTCCTCGGCCGAGGCGACGTAAAAATCCGGCGTATATCCCGTGCGGGCGGTGTAAAGTTTGGCTACATGGTGCTTGAAGGCTTCCACCGCCTCGTCTTGCACCAAGGCCACCACACAGCCGCCAAAACCGCCCCCGGTCATGCGGGCACCCAAGACCCCCGGCTGGGCCCAAGCGGCCTCGGCCATGGCGTCTAATTCCTGCCCGGTAACTTCATAATCGTCGCGCAGGGACACATGAGAGGCGTTCATCAGCTGCCCAAAGGCCTTTAAGTCGCCCTGCTGCAGTTTTTGTGCGGCCAGCAAGGTGCGGCGGTTTTCATAGACGGCGTGTTTGGCGCGTTTGCGTTCCACCGGGTCTTGGATGAGGTGCTGGTTGGCTTCAAACTCCGCTTCGCTCAGCTCGCCCAGGGCGTGAATGGGCAGCTTGCTTTGCAGCTGCTTGAGGGCGTGTTCGCTTTGGGCGCGGCGTTCATTGTATTTGGATTCAATGAGATTGTGCGGTTTGTTGGTATTGCAAATCAAAATGGACACGCCGTGTAAATCCAGCGGGGCATATTGATAGTTTAAGGTGTTGCAATCCAGCAAAATGGCATGGCCTTTTTTGCCCATGGCGGAGGCAAACTGGTCCATAATGCCGGAGTTCATCCCCACAAACTTGTTTTCGGCTTCTTGTCCGATTTTAGACAATTCAAAATTGGGAATGCGCAAGTCATAGAGGCGGTTGGCAGCCACGGCGGTGGCCAGCTCTATGGAGGCCGAGGACGAGAGCCCCGCCCCCAGCGGAATATCGCCCCAAAACAGCAAATCCACCCCAGTGCGGAGCGGATATTCCCGCTTGAGCAAAACAGCCAATACCCCCAGGGGATAATTGGCCCAGCCTTGTTTTTTGTCATAGGCAATGTGCCGGATGTTGGCGCTAATCATTCCCGTTTCTTCAAAATTTAAGGAGTACAGCCGCACCTGATTATCGTTGCGTAAGGCGGCGGCCGCATAGGTATTAAAAGAGAGGGCACACGGGAAAACATGCCCGCCGTTGTAATCGGTATGTTCGCCGATGAGGTTCACCCGCCCCGGCGCACAAAAGACGCGCGGCGTCTGCTGCGTGCCGAAAATTTCTGTAAATTTTTGTTTTAATGTAGTCGTGTTCATGCGTTCTCCTGTCCGATAGACATGGTAAAATCCCATTCGTAGGTGGCCTTAGGCGCGCAAACCGCCGCACGGCGGATCTTGTGCGCCATGTACAAATCGTCCCATTCCCCGGTGCAAGGCTCCAGGGCCAAATTATAGTCGCCGCGGTAGCCGCCTTGGGTCTTCCACACGGCCAAGTAAGGCACCTTGTCCGCGTCGTAGCGGTAGGTCAGGCAAT
>CAVDMZ010000085.1:0-6174 GCA_963610115.1 Duodenibacillus sp. | reverse complement strand
AGGTGGTGGCTGCCTGTCCCAGTTTGATATAGCCTAGCCCCACATCGCTCAGCGTTTGCAAATAGCGTTTGATTTTGCCAATGGCGTCAAAAAATTCCAATGCCTGCGATACGCTCATCTCCAACACGTCGGCAATGTTTTTGCCCTTGTAGGTAACCTGCAGGGTATCCTCGTTAAAGCGTTTGCCGTTGCATTCCTCGCACTTGACATAGACGTCGGGCAAGAACTGCATTTGGATTTTTAAAATGCCGTCGCCTTGGCACTTTTCACAGCGGCCGCCCTTGACATTGAAAGAAAACCGCCCCGCTTTGTAGCCGCGGCGTTTGGCTTCGGGCATTTGCGCAAACAGCTCCCGGATGTGCGTGAACAGGCCAATGTAGGTGGCCGGGTTGGAGCGCGGGGTTTTGCCAATGGGGGCCTGGTCCACGATGATGACCTTGTCTATGTTTTCCAGCCCCCGGACGGATTGGTGCGCGCCGGGGACTTCCTTGGCGCGGTAGAATTTCTGCGCCAGCGCTTTGTATAAAATTTGGTGCACCAGGGTGCTCTTGCCCGAGCCGGATACCCCGGTTACGCAAACCATTTTGCCCAGGGGAATTTTGACGTTAATGTTTTTGAGGTTAAACTGTTGGGCCCCGATAATTTCAAGGTACTTGCCGTTGCCCTTGCGCAATTTTTCCGGGGGGAGAATCATCCGCCGCCCGTTAAGGTAAGAGGCCGTCAGCGAGTGCGGGTCCTTTAAAAAGTCCTTCGTCGGCCCTTGGGCCACAATTTGTCCGCCAAATTCCCCGGCCGCAGGCCCCAGCTCCACCACCCAATCTGAGGCCAAAATGGTGTCTTTGTCGTGCTCTACGATGAGGAGCGTATTGTCTAAATCACGCAGTTCCTTGAGCGTGGCAATCAGGCGGTCATTGTCGCGCGGGTGCAGGCCGATGGTCGGCTCGTCCAGCACATACAGCACGCCCGTCAGACCGGAGCCGATTTGCGTGGCCAAGTGAATACGCTGTGCCTCTCCGCCTGAAAGGGTTTGGCTCTTGCGCTCCAAGGTCAAATAAGACAGGCCTACGCTGTTTAAAAACTCCAGCCGGGCGCGGATTTCCTTAAGGACATCCTTGGCGATGATCTTTTCCTTATCGGACAGTTCCAAATGATTAAAAAAATCCAGCGCTGACGATACCTGCATCGCGCCGATTTGGGCAATGTTTTTCCCGCCGACATACACGGCCAAGGCTTCGGGTTTTAAGCGTTTGCCCCCGCAGACCGGGCAGGTTATTTCGCGCATAAAGCGGTTGTACACTTCTTCTTTGACAAATTCGCTTTCGCTTTCATCGTGGCGGCGGCGCAGGTTGGTGATTACGCCCTCAAAGTGCTGGTCCGTGCCGGAAATAACGGACGTATAATGCGCGTCCCCCGTGCCGTAAAGTAATAAATTCTGCTGCGCCTTGGAGAGTTTGTTCCACGGCGTATTCATATTGATTTTGGCCCGGCGGCACACTTGGCGCAAAATATCATAGTAATATTCGCTCCAAGAGTTCTTCCAACGGTGGGTGCGGGTGGTAACGGGATTGTCCCACGCGGCGATAGCGCCCTCGTTGATAGATCGCGTTTGATCCGGGACGACCAAGTCCTCTGCGATTTGGATTTTAATGCCCAGCCCGTTGCACTCCGGGCAGGCCCCGTACGGCGAGTTAAAGGAGAATAAACGCGGCTCCAGTTCCGAAAAACCGATGCCGCAATGCGCGCAGGCATTGCTTTCGCTGTAGGTAAATTCGTGGGGGTGTGCCCCTTCGGCCTCTTGCACGGTAACCAGCCCCTTGGAATATTTTAATGCCAGCTCCAAAGACTCCACCAAGCGTTCGCGCTCCAATTCCTCTACGTAAATTTCATCGGCCAACAGTTCAATCGTGTGCTTTTTGTAGCGCTCCAGCGCGGGGGGCGTGTCCAAGGTGCACAGCGTGCCGTCCACACGCGCCTTCACGAAGCCTTCTCTTTTGAGTTTGGCAAACAGCTCCTCATAGGTTCCGGCGCGGCCGCGCACCAAGGGGGCAAAGAGATAGACGTTTTTATCGGCAAATTTCTTTAAAATATCCGCCGCAATGCCCTGCACGGACCAGCTCTGCACGGGCCGGCCGCATTGCGGGCAGTGGCGCTGGCCGATGCGGGCAAACAGTAGGCGCAGATAATCGTAAATTTCCGTCACGGTGGCCACCGTGGAGCGCGGATTTTTGGAGGGGTTTCGTTGTGCTATGGATATAGCCGGGGACAGGCCGGAGATGTGTTCCACGTCGGGCTTTTCCATCAGCTCTAAAAACTGCCGCGCATAGGCGGACATACTTTCCACATAGCGGCGTTGTCCCTCGGCGTAAATGGTGTCAAACGCCAGCGAGCTTTTGCCGCTTCCCGACAGCCCCGTGACCACCACCATTTTTCCCTTGGGAATTTCCACCGTTACGTTTTTCAAATTGTGCCCCTTGGCACCAAATACTTTAATGCTTTTCATCTTTTTACCTGAAAATAGAAATTTGGCGGGTTTTTTCGCCCAAAAACCCTTGGATAAATTATATAATTTATACAAGAGGTCTTGTAGGGCCGTTTGGGCCCGCGGAGCTGTTGAAATATGAAGAAAAGCGTCAAATTTTTTGTCTATACTTTGGGGATTATTCTGTCGGTGGGGATTATTGCTTTTTTGGTTTACCAAGGCAAAGACAGTATGGTCAAAATCTGGCAGGAAGTTAAAACAAAGTATTTGTTTTTGTCCTTGCTTTCCTCGGCTTTGATTTATGTGGCCATGGGCATGAGCTTGTACGAGGTGCTGCGCATTATGGGCCGGCGTATTAACAAGGGCGCGGCTATTGGCATTGCCTTGGTATCTACGACGGTGAATTATGTGGTTTCCTCCTTGGGGGTCAGCGGTTTTGCCCTGCGCGCGCACCTGCTCAACCGCCGCCGCGTACCCTTTGGCATGTGCGTGACGGCCAGCATTGTGATTACGGTACTTCTGTATTTTGTATTGGCTATCATTATTTTGCAAGGGTCTGTTTTGATGTTTTTTAATTCCTCGGCCACTACCCTGCAAATCGTTAAAAACTTTTTGCTCATTATCGTTATGTGTGCGGTGTGTGTGTGCATTACGGCCTTTTTGTTTAACAATGAATGGCGTTCCAAATGGGTGCGGCGGCTCTTCCGCTGGCTCAATAAGTTTTTGTTCCACGTCTTCCGCGCGCTGATTCCCAAGGGCCGCTATGACGATTTTGTGGACCAGTTGGACGAGGGCATTGATTTGATTCACAAGAAAAAGAAAAAACTGACTTGGACCATTATTTATGTCTGTGCCGATTGGCTGTTTACCATTTTGGTGCTGTATTTTGCTTTCCGCGCCGTCAGCGTGCATATTTCAGCCGGTGTATTGGTGGCCGGGTTTGCCGTGGGCATGGTGGCCACGCTCATTCCGCTGCTTCCGGGCGGTTTGGGCGCGATGGAGCTGGCCATGACGGCCGTTTTTGCTCAAATGGGCATAGATTGGGATGCGGCATTAATGGCTACGCTGATTTATCGGGTGGTCTATTATATCCTGCCCGGCATTGTGAGCATTTTTATATACTGGGGGCTGCAGCTGTCAGAATCGCCGCGCAAAAACAAAAAACTTAAAGAGGTGGTTTATGAAGGAAAGCGTGGATGAATTAGTGCCCAAGGTGGCACCCAGTGCCTTTGTGCATCGCACGGCGGTCGTATCGGGCGCGGTCCAGTTAGGGGAAAAGGTCTCCGTTTGGCCCTGTGCGGTGTTGCGTGCCGACATCGCCCCTATTTTTATCGGCGAGGAAAGCAATATCCAAGACAATGCCTGCGTGCATGTGAATTATGATTGCCCGGCCGTTTTGGGCCGCGGAGTGACGGTGGGGCACGGGGCCGTGATACACGGCTGTAAAATCGGCGATCACTGCCTGATTGGGATGAACGCCGTGGTGTTGGAGAGCGAAATCGGTCCCAACTGTCTAATCGGCGCCGGGGCTGTAGTGACGGCGGGGAAAAATATTCCGGCGGGTTCACTTGTGATGGGGGTCCCGGCCAAAGTGGTGCGGGAACTGACCGAGGACGAAATGAACGGCATTTTAAAAAACGCCCACGAATATGTCCGCTTGGCCCGGCAATACAAGGACAAAGCCGAGATTTTATCATGAAGAAAGTGGTGCTGATAGAAGATTCCAAAATTTTGGCGCAGGCGCTCATGGGCGCGTTGCAGCTTAGCCAAATACAAACCGTGTGGGCAGCCGACGGGGCCGCCGGGGTGGCCGCCGTCAAACGTGAAAAGCCGGATTTGGTGCTGCTGGATTTGATGCTGCCCAAATTGAGCGGGTTTGACGTGTGCAAGCTGCTCAAAACCGACAACGCCACTTGGCGTATTCCGGTGCTGGTAATGTCCACTTTGACCGACGCGGAAAGCCGCACCCGTGCGCAAGAGGCCGGGGCGGACTATTTTATCCCCAAACCGTACGATTTGCCCTCTACCTTAGAGGAAATTAAAAAACATTTAAAATAAAATAAGGCCCGCCTTTGTGCGGCCTGCCAAAAGGACCTGTATGCCCTCAAAAATAAATTACGAACAGTTGCAAAATTGCTTGGATGAAAAACCCTCCCACGTGCTGGCCGCCTTGGGCAAAAAGAAAAATTTAGAAGCGAAGGGATTGTTTTTGTTGGGGGAGGCCCAACGGCTGTTGGGCTCCTTTCAAGCGGCTATAGAAACGTATGCCCGGGCGTTAAAAATTACGTTAAACGCCGAGGAACGCATGGATATTTTGCTGGCCATGGCCGCGTGTTACCGCACCTTGGGCATATCGTCTGCGGCGTATGAACTGGCCGGGGACGCCCTGAAAATGGCGCAGGAATTGGAATACGACGAATATGTCGTGCGCGCCATGCAGGAAATGGGTATGGCCCTGCGCGCGTGGGGGCGGCTGGACGAAGCGTTGGAACTGTTGGACGCGGTGCTGTCCTCGTACACACAGCAGAAGGATTGGGCTGGGATGAGTTTTATTTGCTGGGCCAAGGGCGGTATTTACCGCTTAAAGGGCCTGTTGCAAGAGGGCATTGCCCAGTTTAAACTGGCTATTCAATACGCCAAAAAGGCCGGGGACGAAATTAATCTGGCTTACGGATATTGCGGTTTGGCGGGCATTAGCCGCATTGCCGGACGGATTGACGATTGCGTCAAAAACTACAAACGGGCGGAAAAGATTTTTAACAAAACCGAGGATTTGTTTGGCAAGGCTTACACGAACTGTGGCATGGCCAACGGTCTGCGCCAACAAGGTAAGTACGACGAAGCCTTGCTCCATTACAACAAGGCCGACGCGCTCTACAGCGGCATTGGCGATAAGGTGGATTTGGGTTTTGTCAAATGGGGCCGTGCCGATATTTTAAAACGCCGCAACAAGTTGCCGCAGGCTTTGGCTGATTTGCAGGGGGCCCGGGAATTGTTTGACAACTCCGATGAGGTGCGCGGGCAAATTTTGACGAAGCTATCCTTGGCGCAGGTGCTGTATGCCATGGGCCGCAGCGACGAGGCGGAGGAGCTATACGCCGCCGGGGTCAAACAGGCGCAGGCCGAGGGCTTGCATACCTATTTGGAAAGCTATACTTGATAGTGTGGATAAAAAATAATTTGCAGAAACAGAGAGGAGCGTGCTTGCGCCCCTCTCTCTTTGTATGAATTTTATTTTTTATAGGTGCTCCTAAGGCCGTTGTGTGAACGGCGAACGGCAGAACAGCAAAAGCGGTTGGGATCCCCGAGCCCTGCGGGCCGCAACTTCGGGGATGACGACTTTTTATGAACGACATTGTTTTTTCTTTTTTGTCGTTTCTGTTCCCGTCTATGCCGTTATCGCCGAGGGGGTAGCGGCCCGCAAGGTCAGCGCGCAGCGTGCGACAATCCCAGCCTATCCACATCGTCATTGCCGAAGGTTGTAATCGGGAATCTCAGCCACCCATGCCGTCATTCCCGAGGCGGGTGCCGGTCCACCCACGTCGTCATTCCCGAGGGTCGTAATCGGGAATCCCAGCCTTATTGTTGTTCGCCTTTTGCCGTTTGTCTTTCTGTCGTTACATAAAACAAGGTCATCCTGGGTATAAAGGCCAAAAAGTGTTGCTATTTTTGTGTTAAAAAAGTTGTTTTATCGT
>CAVDMZ010000084.1:0-6207 GCA_963610115.1 Duodenibacillus sp. | reverse complement strand
AGGCGCAGCTGCGCACCGTGGCCTGCCAATACCTCTTGGGCCAATACCAAAACGCCGCCCAAAGCGCTTTTCATTTCCCCCTCCCCGCCGACCCGCTGTGGCAGGCGCGCCTCTTGCTCTACCGGGTGCAAACGGCTGCCCGGGTCAAGGAGGTCTATGCCGCGGCCCTCTCTGAGGCAGACGAAGAAAACGCAGACACCCCCGCCAGTGCCGCCCAGTGGCAGCAGCGCATAGACCAAAGTTTCCATAAATTATGGACCCTGCGCACGGATTTACTGCAAGCACCGCTGGAGAAAGAAACCCTCATTTTAGACATAAAAGATACGGATTTAAAGGCCGTTCCCACCTTGTTTGATTTTGTGGTCTTGCGCTGGCAAAAGGCACTGTTACAAGAGCAGCGGGATGATATTTCTCCTTGGCGCGTGGCGAATTTCCTCACACAAAAAGGCTCCGTTTCTCTGCACGCCAAAAACCCAATGCGGCAAGTGGCGGCTTTGCTTTTAGAGGCGGGCAAATTGGGCGGTGCAAACCGAGCCGACGCACGCTTGATTTGGCAGGCCAAACGGATTTTGCTCCCTTTTGAAAACCCGGCCTTATTCCGTTTTGACGAGGAAAACACCTCCCGCCTGCAGGCCGCCCAACAACTAGAAGATTTAGCTGCGCTGTCCCGTCCCGCCGACGAAGCACCGTACGGCCGCGCTTATGCGGCATGGCAAGCGGCCCAGCTGTACAACCAAGACGAGGAATACGCCCGCGCCGCGGCCTTGTGCGGCCAAGCCGCCGCCTTGGGCAAAAATTATTATACGCAATCTTGCCAGGAATTAGCCAAAGACATCCAAGCTCCGCGCCTGAACATTCCGGCGGTGGATTTTACACAAGATCCGCAAAACACGCAAGTATCTTTTACCGCGCGCAATATCCCGGCGGTCTATACGCGGCTTTATCCGCTGACGAAGGAACAACTAAAAAAATGGAACGCAAACAAAAACGCCCGCACCAGCTGGGGCTATCTCACCCAAGTGCCGTCTAGCCAGCTGCCCGAATTGCTCAAGCAAGTGCCGCTAGCCACCGCACAAACGCCGTTAAACTACGCCAAACCGCACGCCTACCAAACCGCGCAAGTCAAACTGCCGGCCTTGTCTGAACGGGGCTTTTATGCGGTGGTGTTTTCATACGACGCGCAGTTTGACCCGCAGCGCGCGCCCCTGCAAGCCGTGGTGCTCAACAATACCGATTTGGCCCTTTTTATTACCTCCGGCATAGAGGGCAGCCCGGCCGATTTCCGTACGCGCCAAAATAAAAATTTCACCTTGCCTATTCTGCGCTTTTATACCGTAAACCTGCAAACCGGGCAAGCCCAACCCCAGGCGCAAATTACCTATGCCACCGATTGGAAGGGAGCCGCCCAACAAGCCCAAAGCGACTTAAGCGGCCTGCTGCGTATCACGCAAAAGCTTAATCCGTCCAAAGACAGCAATTACCGTGTCTTGGCTCCGGTGGCCACCTTAGGCAAGAGCACCGCCTTGGCGGACAATGTGTACTTTCATTATGACGCGGCCCGGCCGTTTCAGCTGTTTGTGGAAACCGACCGCGCCATTTACCGCCCCGGGCAAACGGTGGAAATGGCCGTTTACGGCTTTGAAAATACCGGCCGCGGGAAGAAAACCTTGGCGGAAAAACAAACGGTTACGTTGACCGTGCGCGACGCCAATGACGAAAAAGTCTACGAAAAGACGCTCCCGCTCAATGCCTATGGCTCGGCGAAGGACTCCTTTACTTTGCCGGAAACGGGCCTGCTGGGCACCTACCGCCTGCAAGCCGCCTACACGCGCAACGGTTACACCGCGCGCGGGGAACAGACGGTGCAAGTGGATGAATACAAACGCCCGGAATATGAACTCACCCTTTCTCCGGCGGGCGCCTTACAGTATGACAAAGAAACCACGTTAACCGGGCAGGCCCAATATTACTTTGGCTCCCCCTTGGAAAAGGGCCGCGTGTCTTATACCATCCGCCGCAGCTATTTCCGCCCGTGGGGCTGGTGGTGGCGCAATCTGCGCCCGGGCGCAGAGGAGTTGGTCGCCCAAGGGGAAACCACAACGGATAAAGACGGCTCTTTTAAAATTAAATTTACCCCGCAAACCGGGCAAGATAATGGCTTTCCGGCGCAGTTTACCGTCCAAGCCACGGTGCGCGACGGCTCCGGCCGCGTCATAGAAACCAGCCGCACCTACAAGGCCAGCCGCCAAAAGGTGTTTTTTGCCCCCTCCTTTGACAAAGGCTTTTATACCGCCAACGCGGCCTCTGTTTTGGCGCAGGTAGCGTTGACCGACGTCAACGGAGAAAAGATCTCCGGCAAATTTACTGCTGAAGTGTATGAGCTGGAAAACGCCTACACCCCGCAAGAAAAAGACGGCCCGGTGTTTGAGGGCCGTACCCCGGCCCCGCTGGAGCAGTGGTTCGGCAAAAACAAAGAACTGCGCCGCGTGTGGAAGCGCAGCTTCGCAGCGCAAAAGGACGCACCCGTACAGCTGGAAATAGACCCGCTGCCTGAAGGCATTTACAAATTAAAATTGCAGGCAAAAAATGCCGAAAGCGCGGAGCTGGTTTTCTTGGTGGCGGAAAAGAACTCCCAATTGGCACTGCCCGCCGTGGCAATTGCCCAACATGCACAATATTATCCGGGCAGCTTGGCCCAGGTGCTTATCGGCGCGCAAAAGTTGCGCGGCCCCAAACACATAGAAATCTATCAGGCGGGGCAATATGTAGCTCTCTTGGACCAAGCGGACAGCGGCGTAAGCGTTTACACCTTGCCCGTGCAAAACGAGTGGCGGGGCGGTATAGCCCTGCGCTGGTTTGGAGCCAGTGATTACCAACTCTATCAAGCCGCGGTCTCTTTAGCGGTGCCACATGATGAGCAGGCCCTGTCCTTGCATATGCAGGTGCCCGCACAGCTACAGCCCGGCCAAGCCGTGCGCTGGCAGCTCAAGGCCAAGGATGCCCGCGGCAATGCCATAGACGGACAAGCCTTGGTACGCGTGTACGATAAAGCGCTGGACTATTACCGCCAAATACGCTCGTCCTTGAATTTAGAGAGCCTCTTCCCGCAAGCAAACTTGCAGGCGGACTTGTCCACCAGTGCCCAAAACGCTTATGCCCATGCGTACAGCGCCGTGCCGGAAGAACCGGCGCAAGATCTCCTTTCCGCCCCGCAGCTGCCGCAACTTAATTTGCAGCCGCGTTGGCGCGCGTACCGCCATTTTCTCTTGGGGGCTAAGATGAGCCGGGCCAGCAATCAAATACTCTCCGCTCCGGCCGCCGCCGAGGCCCCTGTCTTGCTGGAATCAGCCTCCCTCAATGACGCGGCAACGCAAGACCGTGCCGCCCCCGGGGCAGGCGCGCCGGATAGCCAAGTCCGTACAAACTTTGCCGAGACGGCCTATTTCAACCCCCAGCTCCCCTTGGTGGGCGGAGTGGGCGAGGCGGCATTTACCCTGCCGCAAAGTTTAACCGCGTGGAGCGTCAGCGCCTTGGCCTTGACCAAAAACGCCGCCATCGGCAGTTTTAATGCGCAAACCGTTACCCGCAAGGATTTAATGGTGCGCTTGTCCCTGCCGCGCTTTTGGCGCGAGGGCGACCAAAGCACGCTGGTGGCCCAAGTGAGCAATTTGTCGGATAAAAAACTCCGCGCCGAAGTGACGCTGGACCTGACCTTAGACGGACAAGACGCGGCCGCCAAGCTGGGGATAGAACAGACCGTCCAAACCTTGACGCTGCCCGCCCACGGGCAAGCCACGGCTGTTTGGGCCGTTCAAATTCCGAAAGGGGTAGGCCTTTTAAATATCACCGCCACCGTCCGCGCGGGCGGCAAAACGGACGCCGAAGCGCGCCAACTGCCGCTGCTTCCGGCGGCGGCGCGCGTGAGTGAAAGCACCACGGCCGCCTTGGAAAGCGGCAAGACCACCTTGACGCTGGAAAATCTGCTGAAACAGGACCCCACGCGCCAAGTGTCCCAAGTCAGTTTGCGGGTGGACCCGGGATTGCTGCTGAGCGTGTTTAATGCCATGCCGCAGTTGCTTAAACCCACTTATCAGGACGCACTGAGCGTGGTCAACCGCTATGTGCCGCTGGCGGTGGTACAGGCTTTTTACCAAACCTATCCCATGCTGCAGACGGCTGTAACCAAGCTGCCCCAGCGCAGCACCGCTACCCCGGCGTGGGCCGGAAATACCGACCCGGCCCGTCTGATGCTACTAGAGGAAACCCCGTGGCTGCGCACGGCGCAAGGCGGTGCGGCGCGCGAAGCATTCTTGGCGGATTTGTTTGACCCAACCTCCGTGCAAAAAGCCCGCGCCCAAGCCGAGAAAGACTTGGACAAATACCAAACGGCCGAAGGCGGTTACAGTTGGATGAGCGGAGGTAAACCCAGCCCATACATTACGCTGTCTGTCTTGGCCTCTTTTGCCCAAGCGCGCCGCTACGGCGGGCAAATCCCACAGCAAGCGGCACAAAAGGCCTTGCGCTGGCTGGGACCGCAGATAGAGCAAGATTTGCTCAAATCGCAAGCCTCGGCCGATACGGTGGCCTTGGCCCTGTATGCCGCGCAGGTTTTTGCCGAGTTTCCCAAAGAATGGATTTCCGGCAGCCAAGCCCCCGTCAAAAAGTGGCTGGCTTATGCCGACCAATACAGTGCCTTTATGACCCCGCTGGGGCAGACCTATGCCGCGTTGGCATATGCGCGCTTGGGCGAGGACACCAAGGCCCAAAATTATTTGGACTTGGTGCTTTCCCACTTAAAAACCGACCCCGTGGCGGGCGCTTACTTTGCGCCGGAGGCACAGAGCTGGCTGTGGTACAGAGACACCTTGGCCACGCAAACCGCCGCACTGCGGGCCCTGTTGGAAATCCGCCCGGAATCGGACAAAGCCCAAGGGCTGGTACAATGGCTGTTGTTCAACCGCAAAGCCCAAGCGTGGGACAGCTCCGCCGCCACGGCCAACGCCGTCTATGCGCTGTTAGAGTATATGCAGCGTCACGGCCTGCTGGATGACCCTGCCCAATACCAGTTGCACTGGGGCACGCTGCAAAAGGAGCTGCGTTTTGAACCGTTGGACTGGAGTGAAAATTGGGTGTGGACACAAGAAGCACAAAATGTGGACCCGCAATTTTACACCGCGCAAGTAACCAAGCGCGGCGGTTTGACGGGCTTTGTTACGCTGGATGCGGTCTATACCACGGCGCAGGCGGCGGCCTCGCCCAAGGGCGTAATGAATCTCTCGCGCCGCTATTTGCTCAAGCAAACCGAGGGAAACCGTACCCGGGTGCGCGCCTTGCAAGCGGGCGAGGAAATCCCCGTCGGGGCGGAGGTGGAGGTAGAGCTGACCCTGCAAACTGGTAGTGCGTTTGACTTTGTGGTAGTGAGCGACCCCAAGCCGGCCGGGTTTGAAAATACGGAGCTGACCAGCGGGTGGGATTGGAAGGGCCTGCCTCTTTACCGCGAAATCCGCGACGCGGCCACGAACTTCTTTATAGACCATGTGCCGGCGGGAACCTATACGCTGCGCTACAGCCTGCGCCCGACCTTGGGCGGAGCCTATCACGCCTTGCCCTCGCAAATGCAGTCTATGTACGCCCCGGAGTTTTCCGCCCATACGGCCGGCGGCGAAGTGAAAGTGAAATAAAAGCAAGTGATTTGAAAACCCCGGAGCTTATAGCCCCGGGGTTTTTGCATGTGGCGCTCAAATTATCTATTCACTACATAATACCCTTTTCCATCGGCTGATCCCATATCCAAAGAGCCAAAAGTACGGCAAATATCATGCTGTTGGGCACTGACAGCAACGCACCACATTTTGCCAGCCGCATCATCTCTAGCAAAAGGAGAATACATCTCAAAAAATGGATTTCCATGTGCGTAGCAGGTGTCCACACTATCTCCGTCCTTGATGGAAGTGCAACTAAACTCATAATATTCAGTATTTTTTACCTGTATAGAGAGCTCTTCTAAATTTTTTGTATACCCTCCATTGGCCATATAGTATTCCTCTTGGGCCGTGGTGAGGGCACGCAGGGTGATAATGGCCTCCACCGCGCGGCTGCGCGCCACCGCCTTTTGATACTGCGGCAAGGCGATAGCGGAGAGTACTCCGATGATGAGGACAACGACCAAAAGTTCAATCAGCGTAAAGCCGCGGGAATATCCTCTCC
>CAVDMZ010000083.1:5722-6283 GCA_963610115.1 Duodenibacillus sp. | reverse complement strand
ACCTCCCTGCAAGAGAAATTTACTAAGCAACTTGGAGCGTTTTCTGATAAAATCTTGTTTAGTGAAAATAGTTTTAGTTTTATTGAATTTGCCATAATAGAAAAATTTATCATATGCACTAATTGCATCATGTCTAAAATCAAGATATTCTACAGGTTTTACAATAGTATTCCAGCGAGTTTTGGAGCAGCCTTTCATCCCTTCGTGATACTCGAAGAGTGCCATTCCAAATTTTTTTCTGGGTTTTGTTGGTTCCCAATAATCTGGCATGAAACGTCCCTCTATTGTTTTACTTACACGATTTTTAGCGACTTCTACTTGTTGCTCAGCTTCTTGGTTAAAATATCCATATACAAAAGCATGATCTCTTGGAATAGTATCTAAATCAGTTGAGAACCAAAACTCACTAAGACTCATATTGCGGGGAGCGCTATAAATTGCTCTTAATACGGAAGATTTGTTTGAGCCATTTTGACCTACTAGTGCTGTTATCGGAAATTTAAAATCAATTCTGCTGTCAGGAGAAAACTTTTTGTATGCTGGGAAACGAATATAATCTAA
>CAVDMZ010000083.1:0-5635 GCA_963610115.1 Duodenibacillus sp. | reverse complement strand
GATAGTTTTTGGGAAAGGTTTGTAACAAAGCCCCCTCTCTTAAAGATATTGCTCTATTTTGAGTAGGATGGATGTAGCGGCCGGTAGTAATAGAGAAAAAGCGAGTAGTTAAAGTCGGAGCAGGTTTATCAGGATCCATTCTCCCATAGGCATCGTGATGCCCTGTTGTATGTTTGTGACATGCCAAAACTAATTCTTCAGGTAATTCCGATCTGTTCTTTTTTATAATTTTTACTCTTCTTAGGTTTAGTGGAGAAAGACCTGCGCTGCGATGGAGTTCATCTTTGGCGTTCTGTTCTCCTGCTTTTAATACAGGAAGTTTGGCTATTGTTGGATACACAGTACAAAATCCTGTTTTTTCAGTAAAGATTGGGGTAGGAATCGATACAGAGTGGGTCTTTGCAGCGAGCAAGACGAAACGTTTGCGATTTTGAGGAACCCCATACCACTTCGCATCTATGACGCCATATTGAATATATTTAAAGCCTTCTTTTTTTAATGTATTACAAAAAGTTGTGAAAATTCGAGGAGCCAACTTAGGAAGCCCAGGGACATTCTCCATAAAGACCAAATCAGGAGTAAGAGAAGAAACCAATTTTGCAAATTCTTCAAGTAGTGTTTTGCGGGAATCGGTCTTTGTATCTTTATTATTTTTTCTTGAAAAAGGCTGACAAGGCGCGCATCCTGCAAGAAGAAATTTTTTATAACGTCTTGATGGAAGAAGCTTTTTTAAAGTTGCTGGAGAAATTGTTGTAATATCTTGTTGTATATATTGACAAGATTTTCCATTTTGCCGAATATTATTCGTTTCATATGCAAATTTTGCATCCGTATCTATGTCTATGCCAGCAACAACATCAATCCCCGCATCTAACATGCCTCGAGTTAAACCGCCAGCTCCACAAAATAAATCTAATGCAAAAATTTTATTTTTCATATCATCTTGATATCAGAAAATATCTCTTTATTTCTATTAAAGTATATTTGGCCCAGATTATCAATGTCCTAAATCTTCTGCATACTTAATGATTACCTCTTTTAATTCCAACGGTTGAATATATTTTTGAGGAATTGCTTTAAAACCCAAATATGCTCCTAAAATTTGTCCGGTTACGCTGCCGGTAGAGTCGCTGTCGCCGGAGTGATTCACGGCGGTTAAAACGCCTTTTTCAAAATCGTTGCTGTATTTGAGAGCGCAATAGACGGCAATTGCCAGCGTTTCCTCCGCCACCCAACCTTGTCCCAACAATTTAAATGCTTTATCAGCGGGGGCGTTTAGGTGGGCGAGTGTTTGCGCTTGTGCAATCAACATCAGCAATCTGTTTAGATTTTCTGACATTGGAAACAGCGAAATTAGGAAAGGGCTTATGTGTTTAACTGACTCTTCAAGTGAAACTCCGCTTAATAATTCTGCTATCAAGAAAGTTAATGCCGCTGCCGGAATATAGCCTAGTTCGTGTCCGTGTGTAATGGCCGCCGCTTTGGCCCCTAATAAGGCGGCTTGAGCGAAGGAGACATTCTGTCCGTATAGAGCCAATGCTAAGGGAGCCACACGCATAACTCCGCCGCATCCTTTACTGTCATTTAGCGGTTTTGTAATGGTTCCCATTTGCCTGCCACGCAGGGCTTCCATACAAGTGGTTCCCGGCGCGCGCCGCGCAAATAGTTCAGGAATATGAACGAGATTAGAATATGTCGAGGTGCTATCGGGCAGTGGATAGTCTTCTGTTTGGGTAAGCAGCCAGTCCTGATAGCAGTGAAAAATATAGGGGATTAGCACGCCTTCATTTAGCCATTGTTGGGGAAATTTGTTTTTAGCGCAGATAATCGCATCCGCGGTAAATAAAGTCATTTGGGTATCGTCTGATATTTGGGCGATATTGTTTGTGAGTACATAATCCGTTAGGCCATCAGAACCGTACTTATAAAAAATGCTTTCCTGTGACATAAATTCTATCGGATAACCTAAAGCGTCTCCGATTGTCCCGCCGATCAAGCAGCCTTTGCACCTAGTTAAATGATTCATAAAATATCCTTTGTAAGTATGATTCTGTTAGCTTCTGATGTAAATCTAGTGTAAGCAATGTAATAGAACAATCGTTATCTTCTAGCACAGATAAGAGATGATAATTTTTCTGATATGTCGGATAACATAAAATAATGTTTTTAACTCCATAAAATTTGGAATACGCAAGCATTTGATAAATGTCCGCTTCCGATGGCTTTTTATTCGGTAAATCAATAATTTTATATTTCGTATCTATAATCGTATTCCCATTTACAATAATATCAGGGCGGATGGTGTAATCTGTGTTCGGTATATTGTTAATGCTCGCAATTATCAATTTAGTATTTTGGGCTTTTATATTCCATTTCGGATAGGTTCGTTTAAGTGCCACGTATACAAATTCTTCAAACAGTTTATTCATATCAAACAAAATCGCCAGATTGGTAAAAGTATGATTATGCAAACTGATTGTGCTATTCTGCAAAAACATCTGCGCTAATTCTAAAGGCTCTTTAAATATTGCTTGATTACGGTTCAAAATAATTTTTTGAGTTTCTGCATAAGTAATCGGGCGCAGAGTTACTTCATCATACACGGCATTGATTTTGAGGAGTTTCTGGCGCGTTTGTGATACGCCTGTCAGCTTTTGCAAAGCATGGGAAACGAATTTAAGTGTTTGGTTAAGTAAATTGTCCGGTGTAAATTCATCAAACTGACAATATATGCGCGCCAAATTAGCGGCGTTTACCAGATGATTTTTTGCAAATAGAATTCGCCCTTTAACGGTGGGAAGATTATCTTCCCGGGTTTCGTATTGGTGTGGAATATGTCGTTGTAAAGCGTTTAACAGTATATTGGCGTAGTGTGCAATTAAAACCTCTAAAAAGGGCTGTTTCGTTTGGCTGATTTCAGCGCTGTCCATAGAATGGATTTCCAGTTTTCGTGTGTAACGAAGCATAAACATTAGATTTTCTAAACACAAGGAATCTTCCTCCCCAATAATTTTGGGCAGGATGTTTAACTGGAAGTCGGCAAATCGGATAATACCCACATGGGCGCAGGTGGTTATTCCCTCTAGGCCAAAATCTAAAGCATGCGTTAACTGTTTTTCCTCTAAAAACTTTTGGAATTTTTTTGCATGCTCTTGGTTAAGGACTAGCGTTTGGTAGCTGACTTTATCCCATTCTTTTGTCGTTATTTGATTAAACATTCTAAAGCGGTTTTAAAAGCCTCTCCCTCTAATTTCTCTTCCGATGTAAATCCCGGGATGATTTCTTGTAGTTTTTCGGGGTTTCCGTAGAAGTATTCTTTTAACAAAGGGAGTATGCATTGGTAAAATGCCCGTTGCAAATCGGCGATGGTTTCTACACCGATGAAATAACTATGGCCGATTTGATGATCGCGGTCTAATTCTGCCGTTATTTTTTGGTTTAATTTAGTAAACCATTCGGGCAAATCAAATCCTTCCACTTTGTTTAATAATGCCGCATTAGGCATCATTTCTTCAAATACAAACCGCCGCCGCAACGCAATATCCACCAAGGCGATGGATTTGTCTGCCGTATTCATCGTGCCGATAATGTACAAGTTATTGGGTACACTAAATTCTTCATTTTGATATAAGAGAGGCGCGGAAAGGGCATGTTTATTGCCAGCGCGTTTATCAGTTTCAATGAGCGTAATTAATTCCCCGAAGATTTTTGAAATATTGCCGCGGTTGATTTCGTCAATGATGAGGACATATTTCTTGTCCTTGTTTTCAATTTTCCGAGCTTCATCGGCTATTTTTTTAAATGGCCCCTCATATAACTTATAGGAAATCTGCCCATTTTTCAGGTCAGGACGAATCCCTACCATAAAATCTTCGTAAGAGTAATTTTGGTGGAACGTAATAAACTTGATTTGGCCTTTTGCTTTGAGTTCATCAAAGCGTTTTTTCGCCTCGGTATAATCAGGGCTGATTTGACCATCAATGATTTCAACGGCCTTGGTAATCGTGTGATAGGTTTTGCCGGTACCGGGCGGGCCATAAAGGATTTGATTAAGGGGAAAAACGAGCGCATTTAGGGCCTTTGTGAGCGTTCCTTTAACATAGTCTAAGATTGGGTCCTCTTTCATCTTGCAAATGGTTATTCCTCTATAAGGAGCAATATCTGCTATGTCATGAAATGTTGTCTTTATCCATTTCACAGAGAAAGAAAACCATGTGTTTTTTGCTATAACTCTTCCAACCGCTTTAATCCTTGTGAAAGGGGTATTATGACCAGTGCCTTTTGTGCTAGATGATAAAACAACAAAAATATCCCCTATTTGAACTTGAGATAATAGTAAGGCATCTCTCTTATCATTAATATTGCCCCAACCATCTACCCAAATTTCTTGATTTTTAAAATCTTCTATTTGATCTTGTCCATCCCATATCGAATTAACGGCCCAAAATGTATTTTTGTCAGTAGTTACCGGAGAGTGTTCTGGGGAATTGTTTTGCTGCCAAGCGCGATAGGATAATTCGTAAGGTTTTAGGTTGGGATATTTTTCTTTAGCTACTTTTTGTAGTTGATCAAAAAAAGTGAAGGTATCCTCTTTTTGCAAACCTAAAAAAGTACAAGAATTGCTATCAACTGGATAGTACGTGGTTGGGAAACAAATAAATAAAAAACTGCAGATTTTTACTAATCCTATTTGTTTTAAAGATAAGATTTGAGTCATTTCTTCTTCCGTAATCGGATGAGATGAGACCCTTTGTTTGGCAAAATTCCATAGAATAGTACAATCCTCTTTTCCTCTCAGATAGCTATATTGTAGAAACCAAGTTTTTTGATTGTTAAAAGCAGGAATTCCGTCAAAGTCAGCAGGAACAGGAGCGTTTAAATGCAGAATTTCTTTAGCAGTTTTGCAAAAAGCAATTCTGTTTTCTTTTGTTTCGTTTCGGTTAAAACATGCAATAAAAGTTAACGGGTCAATTTCTTTAAAATCTGTTTTTATCCCTTGTATTTCTTCATCTTTCTGTTTGGGGAAAATTTGTTTAAATATGGGAACTAAAGTCTGCGGATCGTATTGGTTGCAAATTACCGTTAACATTTCATTAAAAAATGGAAGCCACGTAAATGAAGTTTGTTCGGACATATATTTTCTCCTTTTTGTCTATTGTATATATCTGATGCGACAACGTATTGTCGCTAAGAACAGCCGGAAAATCAAACGGGTGGGCAATAAAAAACGGCTGTTATTTCTAATGGCAACCAATACGCATTAGAAACACAGCCGTAGTTACTTACCAAATTGGCAAATAACATTCGCCGTAAATTGGCGGGCTCATGACTTCCCTCCGCATTACGGTTAATTGGCCTTGTTAGTATTGGTTGCCTTTTGCCCTGGGGCAAAAGCGTGCCGTTTCTTCGGCACTAAGCCAGGTTTAAATCGTTAATTTGTTTCTTCTCTCTTGTCGTTCCTTTTTTAAGTTTACTTTATTGTAGCAATTTGTTATAAGATAGTTTAAAATAACAAAAATTACAGATTTTGTTATTTCCTTGACTCATCTTTTTGCCAAAAATTGAAAAAATAAAAAATCTAATAAATTCTCTTCGTATTTTTATAAAAATCCTTATTTTTTAATGATATTTATTT
>CAVDMZ010000082.1:0-6320 GCA_963610115.1 Duodenibacillus sp. | reverse complement strand
GAGGATATCAGAACAATAAAAAAAATGTTTATTAGAAAAATTGATATTGAGAACAACAAAGAATGTAAACAAATCCGTGCCGTTATAAAAAATTTTTTAGAAAAATCTTCTGTTCTGGTTAATTAATTTCCCTGTTATGATTTTAGGGAATTTGGGTAAATTAGATAGGGGTGGCACTATACAGAAGGCCGCCCCTTTCCTTATGTAATAAGGGGGAAAATTGCCAAATTCCCTGTATTTTCCCTGTTTATCAGGGAATTGATGAATACCTTATAGTCCCCGGGCTTTAACCCGGGGAGCTTTATCCCTACTTTGAAAGCCTTATTTCGCTCATCTTAATATCTGGATAGAAAATAGATACAAAAGGCACCCCGCCACATAAAGATATTCCCTGTTTGCCGGAACAGAAAAACTATCTTTTAGACGGGGAAGCAATAGCAACTAGGTAGCCGCAAGTGGACACCACCCCATATTATATCCCGCTTAACTTTTGGCGGGAATTTTTAATGCCTGATTTAGGCTTTTCCCCTCTTTCGTCGTCGATAAAAAAGGCCTAATTCCCCTGCGATATCCAATAGATAGATTTTCCTTATCCCGTCTTTTCGCCCTTTCAACTACTTTTTTGTTATCTTTCTATCTATTTTGCAAAATTTAACACTAAAAACTTAATTTCCCTTTAAGAGTTGGCTAACCCGAGCCGCCGTAAGCCCCAAGGCCCGCGCGCACGCGGCCTGGCTAAGGCCGTTTAGACGCATATACTCGCGTATTTGTAGCGCCAAGGTCTGTTTGTACAAGGCTTTATCCACCTTAGGCTGTTTAGCCTCTTTTCGGGCCGCCAATTCGGACCGTTTCCAAGGGCCGGAGTGCGGCTTCACATTGGCACAGAACGAAAATTCGGTTCCACTACGCAATACAACCGTAATTTTGCTTTCTTGGTATTCGTAACCGATACGGCAGATAATAGATTTAAGGGTTTCTTCCTGCTCGTATTCGGATAATTGCTCAAATAGGGCCCTGTTGATAACTCCATTTTTATCCAATTCTGCTACTAACGCTAAGTGAAATTCCCGTTGTCGTACAGTCCGTGTGGGACAGGCCTTATGCCCGTCGTCTCGGCACTTGCGGCAAATATAATAAAAATGTTTCGTATTTTTCTTTTTTCCATAAATAGGAACCATTTGGCTGCCACAGGCTTCGCAAAACAATAAACCACGCAAGATGCCAGGCGTTGCTTTCCGTACCGTTTCATACATTTTTCGTCCATTATTTAACAGTTCTTGCACCGCCTCAAAAGTTTCTACGGACACAATGCCGTTGTGCTCGCCCTCATAAATTTTCTTTTTGTAAAGAACCTTCCCAATATACAGCGGATTATGAATAATATGATAAAGTTGCGCACGCGAAATAGGGCGTGCCGGTAAAACCCGCCCATTTTTACATTTCCGTTCCCGCAGAACAATTCCCCGCTTTTCTAGTTGCGCAAGCACGGAAGTAACGCTTTTTTCTTGCAGAACACTATTAAAAATGAACCGCACTTCCTCAGCAGTTTCTGGGTGGGGTACCAACTTATGGGCTTTTTCATCTAACTGGTACCCAAAGGGGATTCCACCGCCTAAAAACTCTTGCTTAATCCGATTTCCCAACGGGTGCGGGCATAATCATAATTATTCACGTTGGAAAAACGCCTATTATAAATATAACTGATGGTGGGTGTAATATTGTAAAACCGCAAATGTTTATTACTCAGCGTTACATACACCCCATATGTAGCATCCTGCCGTTTTAACCACTCTAACCTGCTATTTTTGCCGATAAAATTACGGCCCTGCCGGTAGTGGACCCAGGTGGCATTCGGTTCCACATACACATTAAAACCCCAAGGCAATTCCGTCCCATACCCGATGCCGTAGCGTTGGCGGAAATTGCTATTCCAATCCGTTTGGCTGTCCTCATACATCCAAAAACCGGATAAGGAGGCATAACTCCGGCTGTCAATGCCATACACCAAACGCAGCAAGGCCCCGTAATTATCGGCGTTATAGCCTTGGTATTCCGCCCGGTTGTATTCCACCCGGTCCAGGCTGAGCCGTGCCCGTAAGGACAACCGGCGGGACAAATCACTTTGCCACTCGCCAAAGCCCCCTACCGCATGGCTATAACGCTGTTGATCGTTCCATTGCTGGCGGTAAGAAACCCCTGCGCCGTATTCGTTATCTTCCGTTACGTACCGGGGCCCCAACTCACCGCCCAGGCCCCAAAAGGAATAGCGGTCCTCTTTATAATCCAACACATCCCAATTCAGCCGTCCTTTTACCCCCCAATGCTCCGTCAGTTTATAAACATAAGACAAAGAGGCCAATCCCTGAAATCCCATATCTTTTTTTATATCCTCCAATTCCCGGCAGAACGGCAGCCCCATCACCGTAACGCATTCAATTTGCCGGCCGGACATTGTATTGATGTTGGAGTCGGGCGTCATGCCTACGCTGACATACAGTTGCCACGCCCGCCGTCGGCGGAGGACGGAGAGCATATTTTCCAGCTGGGTGCGGTACACGGCGGGCAAATGAGCGTCTGCCAACGCCAAACGCGCATGATAGCGGGCGGCGCCATCTTCTTTTTCTAGGAAATAGAGATAGGCCAACTCACAGCGGACCCGCAATAAAGCCGGGTTATTGGCCAGCATATTGCGGAAAACGGCAATCGCTTTTTGAGGCTTTTTTTGTAGCAAGGCCACCTGGGCCATTTTATACTGAAGCTGTTCTTTGTCATAGCGGGAGGAGGCTTTTTCATACTCCGCCTGCAATGCCTGTTGGGCTCCTTCCAAGTTATTTCCGGCCAAGTAAATTTCCACGCGGGACAAATCCACCGCCCCGGCCAAGCCAGGCAAGAACAAACACAAAATGAGAAGTAGTAATCTGCGCATAAAAATGCGGGGCGCTTCACCAAGTGCCCCGCTTTATCAGGATGAATTAAGGCTGCACTTCTCGCATGCCATAAGTATAGAGACGCTCTGCGCCATTTACTTCGTGCAGGATCCTTCCGACGGATTCCAACACATCTCCGTCCCCCTTAAGCAGTACACCGCGGCTGCCTTCGTTTAAAGAAATGCCGTTCTTGCCGGTAAAGATCAATTGGTTGGTATCCTGCAGAGAGCCGCCAAAAGCCAAATTGTATTGGCTGTTCCGTCCCATGTCTACCTGTCCCGTTAAGCTTTTATCGGCAAAATTCAAACGCATGCCAATGTCCCCGCCAAAAACAGGAATACTGCCCCCTGTAATGGCGGCAGGGTCCACCATCATCACCTTTCCGCTCATAGACACTGTATCGCTGCGGAGAATATCCGCCGCCGCCACAAGCGCAGATTTGTCATAAAAAACTTGATCTGAATACAGCGTTGTGATACTAGGGGATAAAGGATACTCGGAATTGCGGGTATAATTAAAGAAACCAAACTCTCCCCGGGTTAAGCCGGCCTTTTCGCCTCCCAAATACAAATCGTGCTCTTGCAGAACATCCAGCCGTTGGTAATAATCGCCATAACCGGAGGTTACAATCAGGCGCTTGTAGAGATTGTAAGCGTCTGTACTGCCAGCCTTGTCTATATCCTTGTTTGTAAAGCGCAAGGTTAGCGTTTGTTCGTAATTGGAGGGATTGGAAAAATACACAAATTTTCCCTGAGAGTCCAACTTCATCACGCCCGTACGCCATAAAATCGCCCCGGGGGAATCCGCATCCAAAAAAGCGCGGTTTTCGTTATCCAAGGTATGAGGCTTGCCGTTGTGAATAATGCGGTAGTCAGATAACTGATCCGACTGCCAGCCCGACAAATTGGCAAAAGTGTACTTGGAGTAATCAAGTAAGGGGCTGATTGCAGTAAATTCCCCCGTGCCTTCTTTTAAACCAAAGGAATACACGGCCTCGTTCCATCCCAATACGCCCGCCGCCTCCAAAGGGCCGTTTGCAACCTGCAAAAGCTTGCCCCAACCGGCAAAACCGGGAAAGGAACTGCTGCTGAAATTTTCCAGTTCGGCCCCCCGGACGGTCCCCGTAAAAGACGGAATATCATATTCCCGCTCGTTCATAGTTACCCGGCCACTTAATTTGCCCATTGCCAAGTTAAGCGTCATAAAAATATCTCCGGGGTGCACCACCAGCGGATTTAAGTGTACATGTTCATCCTTGACCATCAACACATGGCCGCTCATGCTTATGTCCGTCTCTGCGTTGCGAATTCCTTTGTAGAGAGAATCCTTGTCATAGAGTATAAAATCCTGATAATTTGTCAGCCCGTCATAATATGCCGAGGAACGAAAGGTATTGGACAGACCAAAATCGGCCACCTTCATTCCCAGTTTGCCCCCGCCAAAATACAGCTCATGCAGGTGGGTTACGTCCTGCCACTTTCCCGTGCTCGCGTTATACATTTGCGCAACATGCTCTCCCGAATAATAAGCAGCAAAGGAGCTGTCGCTTGTAAAATTGGCCGCCGATAAATACTTTGTTGCGTTTTTAAGTTGATGCCCGGTATCCAATGTAGCTTCATCCACTAAAATAGTCCCCGGTTGGGAGCCCGACAGAGAGGCCGCAAATGGGATGGACTGCAAACTCGCCGGTACGGCAGAGGTAAATACTATGTTTGAAAACCGGCTGTTATTAAACAGCGGGCTCATGGACGCACGCGGATTAAACGTGTTCTCTTTACCACCGCCAAAAGCCAAATAGGTGCGTAAATCATCGCCAGAACTATTCTTGCCCGTTAAAGACAAATCCCCTACAATTTCATCTTGATTTCCCGCCGCCAACCGCACGCCTCCGCCTTGTTTGCTCCCAAAGGAGAAATAGGTATTCCCGGTATCGGAGGTTGCGTCGTTCTGCAACAGAATGTCATCCCAGGCAAAGAGGGCGCCGGTCAACGTCCCCCGGACGGAAAAGGTATACCATGGACTTTTGTTGAGATAGGAGATAATTTTTCCCTCTAACCGCTGCGTATTCAAATTAAGACTGAAAAAGCCCGCCCCCTCTACTTCGCCGGACTCCGCTTGGCCGGGCTGCGGCGTGCGGACATGGTACCCCAAAGCGGCCCCCTCATAATTTAATTGGGAAGCGCGCGTTTCTCTTGTGCCGGCTAGGTAATCGGGGTTGTAAGCATAAAAACCGGCGTAATCGGTGCGAGTTTGTGCGTTTTGCACCGCTTCCGTACGCTTTTGATAGCCAAACTCTCCCAAAGAAACCCCCGCCTTTTTACCGCCGACGTTCACACCGATAGACAAGTCCGTTACTTGGGTGTTGCCATCGTCAGAGACAAGGGGAAAGGTCCCGAGGTTTTGCTCATAGTACGAACCGTAAGCGGAAGAATTTTCCCGCAAGTTCTCGGCATATAAATCCGCCTTCAGGGTTTTTTCCACCTCCACGGGGATTCCATCCTCAGCTGTTTCCATAACGCGGGCGGTCGTGGTCAGGCTCATTGCGTTAGAGGTAAAAGCAAGGGGTTTTATATCGCCGGAGGCATTTGCGTCTCCTTTTACCGCAGCATTCGCTCCCAGCGGGCTAACCGGTTGCACCACCGCGCTGGAACTGCCACCGCCACCGCCACCACCACCGCCGGATAGCGCTACGCCGCCGATGCCGGCGGCCGCCAATAAAATCAATAATAAGGTTGTCATAAATTATCTTTTCCCTCCTAAAAACAGCTCCACATACTGCTGTACCAAGCCGGGCAAAATAATGTCCGGAGTTGTGTTTTTAAACGTCCAAAAAGGGCCTTTTCCCTCTAACTCACGCGCATCGGCCAGCCGGCCGGAGGGAGCTTGAAACACTTTCACGGAAACGGATACGCGGTCGCGCAAGGTAGAGTACGGCGTATTGTGGTCCTCCCAACGCGTGATAACGGGATAGAGCACATACCCCGTTTTTAATCTCCGGGCCAAGGTGCGGGCCGCTTGCTCCGTCAAAACGGCGGACCCGGCTTGCCCCCGCACGCCGCGCGCCTTAAACGCCTGCAAAAACGCTTGTTGCAGCGCGCCCTGCCCGGAGGCATAGGCTCCGTCGGCCATGGCAATATATACAAAACGGACCGGCAAGGATGTTGGCGCAGCGGCTTGAACCGTTTTCACATGATATCCGGCACATCCCGCCAACGCGATGAGGAAAACTCCCCATATTGCTATTTTCAAACCATGCATAGGAAATCCTTTTTGCTAAAGATGAGAGCACCAAACAAGCCGCCTAAACGGCCCGTAGAACGGTTTTTCATAACAGGGTTCCTTTTTTGCCAAATTTTCCCTACAGTAAAAATTTAGCAAAAAAAAAAACATTGT
>CAVDMZ010000081.1:4930-6341 GCA_963610115.1 Duodenibacillus sp. | reverse complement strand
GCCACCTGCTGCGCCAGCGAGCGTCCCTCGGCAAATTTGGCCCGCGAAACAGATTTAGTATAGGAACCATACCCAATCCCTGCGATAATGGCGATAATAACCACCACGGCCATCAATTCGGCTAAAGTAAAACCTTGTTTTTTGCTTGGTATAAAAGTTTTCATCCTGTGCTCCTGTCTTTTTCTTTTAGTATATAGGTTTTTGCGGGAAAATTCAAATCTTATTTGTATTCTCCCCTCTTGAAAGCTACGCAGAATATACTATAATGAAAGTACAACCCATTTATTAAGGAGCGTGCTATGCCCAACTTACAAGTTTTTTCCCCTGCAGACGGCCGTTTATTTCCCCTGGAGCAAGTGCCCGACCCCGCCTTTAGCGAAAAAATGCTTGGCGACGGGATTGCCGTACAACCCAGCTGCGGTTTTGTGGCGGCCCCCTTTGACGGGCAAGTAGTCAGTTTGCATTCCTCTTTGCACGCCGTGGCCGTGCGGGGCGAAGGAGCAGAGGCCCTGATCCACATCGGGGTAGAAACAGTCAACCTGCAAGGCAAAGGGTTCAAAGCCTGCATAAAGAAAGGTGATTTTGTAAAGAAGGGTCAAAAATTAGTGGAATTTGACCCTGTTTTTTTGGCTCAAAACGCTCCGTGCAACTGGGTCATTTTAATCATTACCTCCCCCGATGGGGCGGAGCTGAAAAAAAACACGCTTACCCAAGTGCGCGCGGGGCAGGATGTCGTCTTTTCGCTGCCCGGGGTGCAAACCGCCGAGGCGGCCCCTGCCACTCAACCCGCGCAAAATTGGCTTTATTCCCGGGAAGTGCGTGTGCCCAACCCCAACGGGCTGCATGCCCGTCCGGCCGGGCATTTGGCAGAAGAAGCCAAAAAATATTCCTTTCCTATCCAACTGGAGCTCAACGGCAAAAACGCCGACGCCAAAAGTTTGGTATCCATTATGGGCTTGTCTATCCAACACGGTAGCAGCGTGCGCCTGCGTGCCCCACAAGAGGCGGACGGAGCGCAAGCCGCCCTGGAAACGCTGGCCACCCTATTGGCCAGTGGTTTGGGCGAAACCGAAACGGGAGAACCCATCGCACCAACCGCCCCGGGCGCAAGCGAATGGGACCTCAGCCAGCCGAGTACTTTTCCTGCTTTGACCGCCTGCGCAGGGTGGGCCGTCGGGCCTGCGTGGATTTGGCAAGAGGCCGGGTTGGACTTTGAAGAAACCGCCCAAGACCCCGCCGCAGAGCCACAGCGTCTGCAAGAAGCCCTGCAAAAGGTAGCGGCGGATTTTGCCCGCCAAAAAGCCGCCGCCCCCAATCAAGCCGCGGCGGAAATTTTACGCGCGCATGAAGAATTATTGCAAGACCCCTTTTTGGCGCAACAAGCCCAAGAGCATCTCCGGCAGGGCCAAAG
>CAVDMZ010000081.1:0-4920 GCA_963610115.1 Duodenibacillus sp. | reverse complement strand
CGCCGGCTGCGTTCAACGAAGCCATCCGCGCCAGCATTGACGTACTCAAAAAAACAAAAAACACTTTTTTAATGGAACGCATCTCCGATTTAAAGGATCTGCGCCGCCGCGTACTGACGCAGCTGACGGGAAAAACCCCGCAAACGCCGCAAATCCCCGCTGGATGTATTTTAATTGCGCAAGACCTGTTGCCCTCGGATATTTCGGCCTTTGACGGCCGGGTACGCGGGGTACTGTTGGCGCAAGGCTCGCCCACGGCGCATGCGTCCATTTTACTGCGCAACCAGGGCATTCCTGCCTTGGTCAGTGCCGGGGAATCGGTGTTGTCTATTGCCAACGGCACGGAGCTGGCGCTCAATGCCACCGAAGGGCTGGTCTATTTCCGCCCGACCGAAGCGCAAAAGGAACAAATCTCCCGCTGGCAGGCCCAAGAAAAGCAAACCCAAGAACGCAACCGCCAAAATTCCGCGCAGCCGGCCCAAACGCAAGACGGCGTGCAGGTGCATATTTGCGGCAATGCCAGCAACGAAAAAGAAGCCGCCGCGGCCTATGCCAACGGAGCAGACGGTTTAGGCTTGGTCCGCACCGAATTTCTGTTTTACCAGGGATCTACTGCCCCGACGCAAGAGGAGCAATATCAACTTTACCAGAGCATCGCCGGGGCCCTGCACGGCCGCCCGGTTACGCTGCGCACCTTGGACGTCGGCGGAGACAAGCCGGTCTCTTATATGCCCCTGCCGCCGGAGGAAAACCCCATTGTGGGCCTGCGCGGTGTGCGCAATTACCGCCAATACCGCGCCTTGTTTACCGACCAAATCCGCGCCATGCTGCGCGTGCAGCCTGCCGGAGTGGTGCGTATTATGCTGCCCATGATTAGCTTTGTGGACGAACTGGCGGAATACAGACAATTGATTGAGGAGCAAAAAAAGGTCCTCTCGGTTTCCGCCCGGGTGGAAATTGGCATCATGGTAGAGGTTCCCTCTGCCGCCTTGTGCGCCAAGCAACTGGCACGGGAAGCGGATTTCTTCTCTCTGGGGACCAATGACTTGACCCAATACACCCTGGCCATAGACCGCGGACACAAAACGCTCTGCGCCCAAGCCGACCCTCTGCACCCAGCGGTGCTGGAACTCATCGCCCGCACCTGCCAAGGGGCGCAAGTGTACCAACGCCCGGTGGCCGTCTGCGGAGCCATGGCGGGGGATTTGACCGCCGTGCCCTTGCTGGTGGGGTTGGGCGTGCGGGAATTGGCCGTCGGCGCCAACGCCATTGCCCAAGTGAAGGCCTTGGTGCGCACCTTAAACAGTACCCACTGCGCCCAAGTGGCCGCTCAAGCGTGCCAGTTAGACAGCGCCGCACAAGTGCGTGCCCTCGTTAAGAAAGAATTTGGTGTTTAATTTACTTCGGAGAAACCATGAACAAACTCAAAGCCTTCTTTTCCCCGCTGGGGCGGGGGCTGATTAAACTGGGCAAAGCCCTCATGCTGCCCATTGCCGTCCTGCCGATTGCCGGGCTGCTGTTGCGCCTGGGCCAGCCGGACCTGCTCAACATCGCCTTTATAGCAGCAGCCGGACAGGCGGTCTTCACCAATCTGCCCGTCATCTTTGCCTTGGGCGTGGCCATCGGCTTTGCCGAAGAAAACCACGGCGCGGCGGCCTTGGCCGCGTATGTGGGCTATGTCATTTTGATATCGGCCCTGAAAGTGCTGGACCCCGCTATTGACATGGGCGTGCTGGGCGGCATTATCGTAGGTGTAACGGCCGGGCTGCTCTACAATAAATACAAAAATATCGCACTGCCCTCTTATTTGGCTTTCTTTGGCGGGCGGCGTTTCGTGCCAATTGTGACGGGCGCGGCGTGTCTGCTCTTTGCGCTGGCGGCCTACTTTATTTGGCCTCCCATTGCCCGCGTGATCGGTGCGTTTGGGGACTGGACCATTACCTCCGGCAATGTCGGCTTGTTCTTTTACGGCGTGGCCAACCGCCTGCTCATTCCGCTGGGGCTGCACCACATTTTAAACAATTTGGTTTGGTTCCAATTTGGCGATTTTGAGGTGCTTAAAGAAGGCGTCACCACCGTGTTACACGGGGATTTGACCCGCTTTTTTGCAGGCGACCCGATGGCCGGGCCGTTTATGACGGGGTTCTTTCCCATTATGATGTTTGGCTTGCCCGCGGCGGCACTGGCCATGATGTCCACCGCCAAAACCGCCCGCAAAAAAGCCATGGGCGGCTTACTGCTGTCTATGGCGTTGACCTCTTTTTTGACCGGGATTACTGAGCCGATAGAATTTTCCTTTATGTTTTTGGCCTTTCCGTTGTATGTGCTGCACGCATTGCTGACCGGAGTGTCTATGGTGGTCATGAACGTACTGGAGGTCAAGCTGGGCTTTACCTTCTCGGCGGGGCTGTTTGACTATTTGCTCAGCTACGGCTTGGGCAAAAACGGGCTGTATTTAATCCCTGTGGGGATTGTGTACGCTTTGGTTTACTATTTGCTGTTTAAGTGGGCCATTGTAAAATTTAATCTGCAAACCCCGGGCCGCGAGCCCGAAGAAACCGACCAAGAGGCGCCCCCGGCGCAAGACGTTCCCGCCGCCGAAAGCGATGCGGCGGACCAAAGCTGTGCGGAGAAATACTTGCGCGGACTGGGCGGCAAGGAAAATATTAAAACCCTGGATGCCTGCGCCACGCGCCTGCGCGTGGAAACCCACAATGCCGATTTGGCCGATACCGCCGCTTTAAAAGCGGCTGGAGCGCGCGGCGTCATCAAAGCCGCAGGCGGGGTGGTGCAGGTGGTCATTGGGCCGGAGGCGGACCTGATTTGCAGTGAAATCAAGGTCTATTTAAGATAATATGAAGCTGATTATTACCAAACACAATTTGGGCCTTTGGGCCGCGTCGTACATTCAAAAACGCTGGCAAAACGCGCAGAAAAAGCCGTTTGTGCTGGGGCTGCCGACGGGGGGCACGGTAGTGGATATGTATGCCGCGCTGTGCGCGCTGGTCCAACATGGCAAGATGAGCTTTCAAAACATCGTTACATTTAATATGGACGAATATGCCTCTCTCCCCCCCACGCACGAGCAAAGCTACCACTATTACATGCACCACAATTTGTTTGACCATGTGGATATTTTGCCGCAAAACGCCCATATTTTAAACGGCATGGCGGCGGATTTGCACCAAGAGTGCCAACAGTACGAAAACGCCATGGCGCAGACGGGCGGGATAGATTTATTTTTAGGCGGGGTAGGCCGCAACGGGCATTTGGCCTTTAATGAGCCGGACTCTGCGTTTGATTCACGCACGCGCGTGATGGAGCTGACCCCCAGCACCCGCCAAGCTAACTCCCGCTTTTTTGAGGGGGACGTTCAAAAGGTCCCCACGCACGCCTTGACCGTGGGTATCGGCACGGTACTCTCTGCCAAAGAGCTGCTCTTTTTGGCCAGCGGGGGAAGCAAGGCCGAGGCCGTAGCCCGTTTGGCCCAAGGGGAAATTACCCCGCAGTGGCCCATTACCGCGCTAAAAACGCATCCCCGCGCCACCTTGCTGGTGGACCCGGAGGCCACAGTAGCCTTTGACCCGGGCCTGCGCCAACGCCTGCACGCCCAACAGGAGCAACACCCGGAGGCCGATTGCATTTTGGAGTTTTAAATGATGAAACGCCTGATTTTAAACGCCCGCGTCCTTACGCCTACAGCCGTCCTGCCGGACTATTGCATAGAAACCACCGACGGCCGCATTACCGCGCTGACGCCCTGTGCGCAGCAGCAAGCCTGGGACGCCGACACAGAGGTTTTTGACGCCTGCGGGGCCTATGTGGCCCCGGGGCTGATAGATCTGCATATTCACGGCACAGGCGGCTTTGGGCCGGAGCTGGGCACCGCGCAGGCTTTGTTGGATTTGTCTGTAGAGCTGGCACGGCACGGGGTCACGGCGTTTTCCCCCACCTTGTACTGCGGCAAGCCCGCGGATATGTGCCGGATTTTGGAAAATACCGTCGGTGCGTTCGGGCGGGAAGAAGGCGCGCAGATTTTAGGCTATCATTTGGAAGGGCCGTTTATTTCCCCCCAAAAGCCGGGCGTGATGAAGCCCGGGGATATTGCTGCCATTGATTTAAAACAAATGCACGCGCTGTGGCAAGCGGCGCAGGGACGCATTGTTCAAATGACCGTCGCGCCGGAGCTGCCGGGGCTGGACGAGTTGGCCGCCTTTTGTAAAGAGCACCGCATTTTGCTGCAGGCGGGGCATACCAACGCCACCTATGCGGAATTTTTGCGCGGGGCGCAGCAGGGCGTCACGCATGCCACGCATTTGTTTAACGCCATGCGCGGCTTTACCCACCGCGAGCCGGGGGCCGCGGGTGCGGTGCTGATGCACCCGGAAATTTCTACGGAAATCATTGCCGACGGTGTACATGTACACTCGGAGGTCGTGCAATTTTTAACCCGGATTAAACCGATAGAAAATATCGTCTTAATTACCGACGCACTGCGCCCCACCGCGCAAGTCAAACCGCCTTTTTTGGCCAATGGCGAAGAAGTGGTTTTTGACGGCGGCGTGTGGAAGAGAAAGTCTGACGGCGTGATTGCCGGCTCGGGCCTGACGCTGCTGCAGGCGGTGCAAAATATGGTCCGCTGGGGGCTGCCGCTGCCGCAAGCGGTGGCATGCGCCGGCTTAAATCCGGCCCGGAGATTGGGGCTGAACGACCGGGGCGAAATCACCCTAGGGAAGCGGGCGGATTTGGTGGTTTTTGACAAAGAGTTCCAAATCATCAAAACTTTCTTGGCTTAATGGAAAACCCCCGCAAAAGCGGGGGCGTTTAGTCCAAGGGGAACCATGTAGATCCAGTGCTTGCGTACGCTAGGTATTTTCCGTTGCCGCCCATACTTTTGCAAATACCATCCATTTTGCTGTC
>CAVDMZ010000080.1:0-6453 GCA_963610115.1 Duodenibacillus sp. | reverse complement strand
TCCTTGACCTTCAGCCACACCAAGCCTTTGGCGCCGTTCTTTTTGGCCAAGTCGGTCAATTTGTCAATTTGTCCACGGGAGAGGGCCGCGCCCTTTTCCCCGCGCACGGCGTAAATAGCACCTTGGGCGGCCAACACCTCGGCAAACACTTTAAACCCCGTATGGGAAAAAATATCGCTGACTTTTTTAATTTGCAAATCGTAGCGCAAGTCCGGCTTGTCAGATCCGTACAAATTCATAGCGTCGTTGTAAGGCAATTTCGCAAACGGCGTTTGCAGCGTTTTGCCCGCCGTCTTAAAGATTTCCGTCATCAGCCCTTCCACAATTTCATGAATGTCCTCAATGGTAACAAAGGACATTTCCATATCAATTTGCGTATGCTCGGGCTGGCGGTCGGCGCGCAAGTCCTCGTCACGGAAGCACCGCGCCAACTGGAAATAACGGTCAATGCCGCTGGCCATAAGCGTTTGCTTAAACATCTGCGGGCTCTGCGGCAAAGCATAAAATTGCCCGTGATGAATACGCGACGGCACCAAATAGTCGCGCGCGCCCTCGGGCGTGGAGCGGGTCAGCATGGGAGTTTCCACTTCCAAAAAGCCTTGACTGTCTAAGTAGCGGCGGGCCGCCTGAGCGATTTTGTGGCGCAGGGTCAAATTGCGCACCATAACCGGGTTGCGCAGGTCCAAATAGCGGTATTTCATGCGCGTTTCTTCGGAAGCCTCGCGCGATTTTTCCACGTCAAAGGGCAGCGGCACCGACGTGTTTAAAAGCTTTAAGTTTTCCACGGCAATTTCAATCTCGCCCGTGGGCAAATTTTTGTTGACCGCGCCTTCAAGGCGGGGTTTGACTTCGCCGCTGACTTCCACTACATATTCATTACGCAGCGACGAGGCCAGCTCAAAAAACGGGCTTTCGGGGCCGACCACGATTTGCACCAAGCCGCTGCGGTCGCGCACGTCAATAAAAAGTACGCCGCCGTGGTTACGGTAGCTGTTGACCCAGCCGCAAACGGTTTGTTTGGTCCCAATGTGCGAAGCGTTGAACGCCCCGCAATAATTCGTTCTCTTCATACGAGTTTTTTTACCTCTTGCACAATAGTTGCCAACGGCAGCTGCTTTTGCTCGCCGCTGGTTAAATCCTTCAGCGTTACCTCTTGCTTGGCCAGCTCGTCCTCGCCCAAAATCAGCGCATACGCCGCGCCGCAGCGGTTGGCCTGTTTCATTTGCCCCTTGGCATTTTTGTCAAACAAGCCGCCCTCACTGCGCACGCCCGCTTGGCGCAAGGCTTGCATCAGGTTAAAGGCCGGCTCATGGCAGGCGGGAGCCAAAGAGGCCACATACACGCTTTTTTTCGGCGGGACAGCCCCTTCCCCGCGCGAGGCAATCACGCGCTCCACGCCCATGGCCCAGCCCACAGCCGGAGTGGCCGGGCCGCCCATGCTCTTAATAAGCCCGTCGTAACGGCCCCCGGCGGCAATGGCGTTTTGGGAAGTATCCCCCGCTTGAAACTCAAACACGGTGCGGCTGTAATAGTCCAGCCCGCGCACGAGCATGGGGTCCACGATAAAATCAATTTTGCCCTTCAGCAGACGCTGCACCTCTTCAAAGTGCGCTTGGCACTGCGGACACAGGGTCATCGTCGGCACGCGGCCGGCAAAGCGCGGCCCGTCCACCTTGCAATCCAGCACCCGCAGGGGATTTTTTTCCAAACGGGTTTGGCAGTTTTCGCACAGGGTGTCTTTTTCTTTGGAGAGAAAATCTATAAGGGCTTGGCGATAGAGCGGGCGGCACTGGTCGCAGCCTAAACTGTTGATTTTAACGGAATAATTTTTTGCGCCGAAGGCCGACACGATGTCCTTGAGCATTAAAATCATTTCCGCATCGGCCGCCGGGGCGGAATTGCCAATGGACTCGGCGCCAATCTGCTCAAATTCGCGGTAGCGGCCCGCCTGGGGACGCTCGGCGCGGAACATATTGCCGATGTAATAAAACTTTTGCACGGGGGCCGCTTGGGTAAAATTATTCTCCAAATACGCGCGGACAACGCCCGGGGTGCCCTCGGGACGGAGGGCCAGTTGGCGGTGGCCAGCATCCTCAAAACTGTACATTTCTTTTTGGACGATGTCCGTCGTTTCGCCAGTGGATTTGACGAAAAGCTCCCGTTGCTCCACCGTCGGCAGGCGCAGCTCGGAAAAGCCGTAACGGCGCAGCACGCCGCGGGCGCAATTTTCCAACTCGGTAAATAGATTGGCTTGGGGCTCAAAAATGTCCCTAAAACCTCTGACTAGTTTGCTCATATAAGGTTATTCTAGCATTTTGGGACCAGCTCTGGACAGGAAGCCGCAAGGGGCCGGACCTCCGCTCACTTCGGAGGCGACATGCGGGAAAACTTCAAAATCTAAGGTTTTTCAAAGGAAAAGGAGGGCAGGGCGAGGCGCGGCCGAGGGAGCGTATACTGCAGAAGGGCGGAGCCCGAGGTATCCGACCGAGGACGCAACAAAGCCATGGCCCCTTTTACGAGGGAAGCTAAACCATTTCAGTCATAAGGGTTTTTCAAAGGAAAAGGGCGACAGGGCGAGGCGCGGCCGAGGGAGCGTATACTGCAGAAGGGCGGAGCCCGAGGTATCCGACCGAGGACGCAACAAAGCCATGGCCCCTTTTACGAGGGAAGCTAAACCATTTCAGTCATAAGGGTTTTTCAAAGGAAAAGGGCGACAGGGCGAGGCGCGGCCGAGGGAGCGTATACTGCAGAAGGGCGGAGCCCGAGGTATCCGACCGAGGACGCAACAAAGCCATGGCCCCTTTTACAAAGAAAAACAGAGGGATCGAACCGACGACCTCCTCTGCTCACTTCGGAGGCGAAACGCGCCTCCGCTTCGCAACTCGTCGTCCCGTTCGGTTCGCAAGCAACTTCAGACCATTAAAAAAGCCTCGCTTTCGCGAGACTTTTTAAATGGTGGACGTGATCGGGATCGAACCGACGACCTCCTCGTTGCGAACGAGGCGCTCTCCCAAGCTGAGCTACACGCCCGAAAAACGGTTTTTATACAGCGGCTTATCTTTGCAACCTAATTATTATATCATTTTTAAAAAGTTTGTAAAAATTTTTCTTTCTCTCCCGTTACAAAAACAACCCTTGCCGTTGAACCCGGCCTACAGAAAAGCTACAATATAGACAACTAATTTATTCTAGGTGAGGCAAGGGCTATGTCCAGCAAAATCAGAGTCAGCGAAGTCGGCCAATACGTCGGCCAAGAAATCACTTTAAAGGGCTGGCTTTACAATAAACGCTCCAGCGGCAAACTGCACTTTCTGCAACTGCGCGACGGCAGTGGCATCATCCAATGCGTGGTGTTCAAAGGCGATGTGTCGCCTCAATTGTTTGATTTGGCGGACAAATTAACGCAAGAATCCTCTATCCTCGTCACGGGCACCATCCGCGAGGACAAACGCTCCCCGCTGGGTTTTGAAATGGGAGTAAAGGATTTGCAAGTGGTGCAAATGGCCAAGGATTACCCCATTTCCCCCAAGGAACACGGGCCGGATTTTTTGATGCACAACCGCCATTTGTGGCTGCGTTCGCTAAAGCAAAATGCTATTTTGAAAATCCGCGACGAAATCATTTTTGCTATCCGCGAATATCTGCACAGCCATGGCTTTGTGCTGGCCGATTCCCCCATTTTAACCCCCGCCGCCTGCGAGGGAACCAGCACCCTGTTTGAGACGGATTACTTCGGCGAAAAAGCCTTTTTGACCCAGAGCGGGCAACTCTACGGGGAAGCCTCTGCCATGGCGCTGGGCAGAACCTATTGTTTCGGGCCCACTTTCCGCGCCGAAAAAAGCAAAACCCGCCGCCACCTGACCGAATTTTGGATGGTGGAACCGGAAGTGGCTTACAATGATTTGGACGACAACATGGATTTGGCCGAGGACTTCATCAAATACATTGTGGCCCAAGTGCTTAAAAACCGCGCGGCCGAGCTGAAAATCTTAGAGCGCGACACCGCCAAACTGCAAGCCACGGTGGACAAAAAATTCCCGCGCATTGATTACACCGACGCCATTGAAATCCTGCATAAAAAAGGAAACAACACCCCCTGGGGCGGCGACATCGGCGGCGACGAGGAAACCTTGCTGGGTGAGGATTATGATACGCCCATTATGATTCACCGCTATCCCACCGCCATTAAGGCCTTTTACATGAAGCAAGACCCCCAAAACCCCAAAGTGGTGCTGGCGGTGGACGTCATCGGGCCCGAGGGCGCGGGCGAAATCATCGGCGGCAGCCAAAGAGAGGACGATTACGACACCTTGGTGCGCCGCATGAAAGAAAGCGGCTTGGACCCCGCCGGATACGATTGGTATTTGGACCTGCGCAAATACGGCAGTGTGCCTCATGCGGGCTTTGGTATGGGTATTGAACGTATGGTGCGCTGGATTTGCGGGCTGCAACACGTGAGAGAGACCATTCCGTTCCCGCGCATGATGGATAAAATCCGCCCGTAGGATTTTTGCTTTCCGTCGCCCCGCCCCCGCTGGCGGGGTTTTTTATGCCCGGCGCGACGAAGGCTCCCAAAAGTGCTATCATATAATTATGATTATTGATGACGAAAAACTGCAACGAACTTTGGAAAAAGCCCAGTCCCACACGGACGCCGAAGTGACGGATATTTTAAATCACGCCAAACAATTAAAGGGTATCAGTTTAGAGCAAGCCGCGGTGCTGCTCAACTTGACCGATAAAACCCTTTTGCAAAAGCTGTTTGACACGGCCAAATATATTAAAGAGGCCATTTACGGCAACCGCATTGTTTTGTTTGCTCCTCTTTATATTTCCAATATTTGCACCAATGAGTGCGTGTACTGCGCCTTCCGCCGCAGCAACACCGCCTTAAAACGCCACGCCAGCACCCAGGACGAAATCCGCCAAGAGGTAACCGCCCTGCTGCAACAGGGGCACAAGCGCGTGCTGATGGTGGCCGGAGAGGCCTACCCCGGCGGCGGTCTGCAATATGTTTACGACAGTATCAAAACCATTTACGATACGCGCTGGAACGGGCAGAATGTCCGCCGCGTCAATGTCAACATCGCCCCGTTGACCGAGCCGGAGTTTGAAGAGCTCAAAAAATGTAATATCGGCACCTATCAGCTCTTCCAAGAAACCTATCATAAAAAGACATATGAAGAGCTGCACTTGGCCGGAGCCAAAAAGGATTACCAATTCCGCTTAGACGCCATGGACCGCGCCCTGCAGGCCGGCATTAATGACGTGGGCATCGGGCCGCTTTTGGGCCTGTACGACCATAAATACGAGATTTTAGCCACGCTGGAACATTCGTGGTATTTGGACAAAACCTACGGCGTGGGGCCGCATACCATTTCCATTCCGCGTATAGAACCGGCGGAAGGGTCGCCCTTTAGCCAACATCCCAATGATGTTTTATCTGACGATGAATTTAAAAAATGCGTGGCGGTGCTGCGTCTGGCCGTACCCTACACCGGCATTATTTTGAGTACGCGCGAAACCCCGCAAATGCGAAATGCCTGTTTGGAGCTGGGCGTTTCGCAGATTTCCGCCGCGTCGTGCGTTAACCCCGGCGGTTATTCGTACGATAAAGACAATGGCAGCCAGTTCACGCTGACCGACAACCGCTCCTTAGCCCAAGTGATTGATGCGGTGGTGGACGCCCACCATATGCCGTCCTTTTGCACGGGATGCTACCGTCTGGGCCGCGTGGGCAAAGACTTTATGGATATGGCCAAGCCGGGCTTAATTAAAAAACATTGCCTGCCCAATGCCATGTTTACTTTTGCCGAGTATTTGGAGGATTTCGCCCCCGCCCCGCTTAAGGCCAAGGGCTATGCGCTCATAGAGTGCACGACGAAGGAAAACTTCCCAGAGGGCAGCCCCGTCCGCCAGCTCATTGACAGTAATTTGTCTAAAATCAAACAAGGCAAACGGGACTTGTATTTCTAAACGCTCCTTACGCAAAACCCCCGGGACCTAAACCGCCCCGGGGGGTTGGATTAAGAAGCGTCTAGTTGCTGGTAACAACAGTAGTTGCCTGTGACAGCACGGGTAAATCCCCAAGACAAAAGCAGTTTTTTCCAACCCTCATTATCTCCCATGTCTGCACAAGTTCCCCATAAACCGCCCACTTTACGGTCTGTTTCGGGCAAACCCAACTTTACGCCAAATCCGTTCCTCTTATATTTACCGGATGCAAAGGTTGCTCGCGGCCACCCGCAGTCTGTACTAATTACTATCCCAGGATACTCACTCTCTGGTGTTGCCACGGAGTTTATACAAGAATCTCCGAAGTAGGAGTCTGTTTCTAACACGCGGGGAAATGTGGCCGAATAATCTAGGTCCAATTCGTTCAAACACCTCGTCTCGGCTCCATTTGCCATTTTGTAACGCTCTTCTGCTTCCAGCAGTTTGGTCGCCCATATT
>CAVDMZ010000079.1:0-6455 GCA_963610115.1 Duodenibacillus sp. | reverse complement strand
CGCCCTTTCCGGGAATGACGCAAGGAGAGAACCTTTGCGCGGCTTTACGCTGATTGAACTTTTGGTCGTTGTGCTGATTATAGGCATATTGTCCGCCATAGCTCTGCCTCAGTATCAAAAGGCGGTTTTGAAATCCCGTCTGACACAAGGCATGGTCATGGTGCGTTCCTTGCGGGATGCCCAAAAAATGTATAAACTGGCCAACGGGAAAATGGCCACTACTTGGGATGCCTTGGCTTGGGAAAATTGCACGGGGGGATCAATAAGCGGCGTTCCGTGTATTTCAGGCAAATGGGATTATGCATCAATATATTCCATAAACCATGTGCAGGGATGTTATAGGAGTGCTGCAGTTTGTGTGGTGGGATATACGGATCAAGAGGGGCTGTTTTGTCAGGCCCACAAGGACTACGCTTCGGCCAATGAAACTTGCAAGATGTTTTCACCACAAATGCAGGAGTGCCCGAGGGAGCCTAAATACAACTGCTATCCACTATAAGGCTCTATAGCAAAAACCCCGCATCCAAAGGCGCGGGGTTTCATCTATTTGTATTCGTTGTAGCTGACCACTTTTTCAAGGGTTTCTCTCGGGCGGGCGTCCGGGGTTTCGGCCGGGTAGCCCAGTGCGATGAGATGTTCTATTTTTTTGCCCTTGGGCAGTTTAAAAAATTTTTCTGCTTTGTCTGAGTTGAGCCAGCCAATCCAACAGCTTCCCAACCCCAAATCCCACGCGCGCAGCACCAACTGCTGCCCGGAGATTCCTTGGTCCACCAAATAAAATTCCGTCCGGCGGAAGAAATTGCCCACGCGGCTGGTAAAGGACCCCTTGTCCGAGACGGCCGCAATCAGTACGGGGGCTTTTTCAGCCCATTTGCTCAGGGCGTACACGCCGCCGAAAGCCTCTTTGCAAAAGGCCGCTTTGACCTGCGGGTTGTCTATCACAATGTAATGCCACGGCTGGGAATTGCACGCCGAGGGAGCCAGGCGCGCGGCCTCTAAACAGGCTTTGATTTTTTCACGTTCTACGGGTTTGTCTTGGTATTTGCGCACACTGCGCCGCGTTAAAATAGCTTGTTCCACTTGCATAAAAACTCCTTTGTTTTGGCCTTTTCTTTATCCTAACAAAATAGGATCTCTGTCCTAAACCGGGCCGCCGCAGCGGAGAGCGGACATAGGATAGCAAACAACAGGGCCATGAATAATTTTTTCATAGCCCTATTGTACAATATTATTTTTCTTTTGTTTGGGGGGAAACGGGGGAGGAAATAGGCATTAGATTTTCCATTTTCCGCCCGCTACAGCCCACGGAAAAAACGGGGAATTAAAACACTTTTATCAAGTTTTGCTTATGCGTGTAGCCGGATAAGTCGTTTTGGCGGACCGGGTACCACTTTTCCTTTTTCTCATCGGGCCAGGCCCATACATAGGTTTTGTCGGCGAGTTGGCCGATGACTTTCCCATTGGGTTTATCCCGCAAATTGGCCGGGCCGTCTATGCGGTAAAGTGCGGGGGTGGTTTGCTGGGTCTTATGCAAGTAAAGTTCGCCCTTTACTAAAAATTCCGCGGACAAATCCGATTGTGGAGTATAGTTCTGACGGTTCACGGTATAATATTGTTCGCCGTAGAAAGGTTGGCCGTCAAAACAACCAACGGACTTGAGTGGACTTTCCACTAATAAATTGAAATTTTCTATCGCCCCCTGCCAATTATTGGCGGTGGTAAGGATATATTGCAAATAATTGCGAGCCTGAAGATGGGGAATGGAGTATGCGTTTTCTTCTTCGGGTATATAAGCAAAGGATTTATAAGGTTCCTCCTTTTCATTGATACATTTGGAAAAAGGAGTACCTACATTGTTGTAAATAGCCGTCGGTGTGTAGGTATGACGTATGGACAATGTTTTATGGGCGGGGAAATTTTGCTCCCACGAATAAGAAATTTGCTTTTTCCACTCTATATCGTGGAATGGAATCCAAGTCTGTATTTCTCCTTCTTCCCGGTCCAGAGTCCAGTCCCATTCAATAATTTTTTTATCTTGCAGCTGTTTGCGCATATCCTCTGGGAGTTTATAAATGCGCATGGCCAATTTTTGGTCCGTGATAACTTCCTCCGGCTGTTTGAATAGCACCGCAACGTCTTGGGTAATATCTCGTTCATTTTGTGTAATGGACCAGTGTGTTTGATATGGTTTAGGCTCGCCATTTATCCATAACTGGAAGTTATAATTGTGGGATTCATCCCCCAAATATTGTTCAATAGCGGGCATTTGGGGCAATGGGAAAAACATCTGTGCCGCAATGTCTTTATCCGTCGTGTTTTCAAAAAGATAATTCACCTCCACTTGATACGGACGGATGTAAAGCGCTTCCACTTGCATTTTAATACCGTCTTGTTTTTTAAAAGCCACACCCCCGGTGGGCAGAATGGAACCTGCTGTGTCATTGGCATAAACAGACAGGGATATTAAAATAAAATAGAAAATGGATAGCATCTTTTTGTACATATTTCCCTCATTATGGGCAGCCGGAACATATCCGGCTGCCCAGTGAATTTATATAGGTCTTTTATGTCTATATATTTTGTATTTTATCTTATTTTCGTCTTTAGCTTGCCAATGATTACTAATGCCTTCAGATTTGGCTGGCTTACCGTTGACACTTCCATATACTTCTGGGACTTTCCCGTTCCAAGTGCCAGAATTTCGTTCTTTTCCTGTCAATAAGGCGGCATGTCCATGATTTTTTCCTTTTTCGGTAGCTGCAACAATGTAACCTTCTTTGGCTAATTGAGTTGCTTTCTTATGGTCCGGTTTACCATTTTTATCAGTTGGCAAGTTTGCCCAATCTCCAGATTTATCCATGTTATCAATCACACCATTCATATCTGTATTTTTTTCTACGTTAATGCCAAGTTTTGATAGTTCGCGACCGAATGTAGTGTTGCAGCGCAATTCAGAACCTAGAATATTGCCATTTTTATCTTTACGTGGCATGTTACGCCATTCTTCATTCTTCTTATTCCACTCTTCTGTGGACTGTCCATTGGGCTGTGGATATTTATAAAAATCCCGTCTGTTTTTGTCTGTTTCTGAAATACTTTCCTGAGGATTTTTTGGATCGGGAATACCCAATCTTTCAAAAGCATTTGGATCTTTAGCATTTTCTATACTTTGCCCTTCATGTTTTGATTTTTGGAACTCATTCCATTTTTTTTGATTTTCCCAGAGTTCTTTGCGTCTATCGAAATCAGACGGTTCATCTGGAGCAGCTGGGGTAAATTCTGGTTTTGATTCGGAAGACGTCTGTTCCTTTTGCTCGCTGACGAATTGTTGAGTTGATTTTCCGCTCAGCTCTTCCATAATTTTATTTCTTTCTTCGGCGTAATCTTTTTTGCCATACATACGCGTGGTAAAATCATCTTGCTGTGCTTGCTGGCGCTCTTGATAAGCAATTTTTTTGAGGCGGTTTTCCAAGTATTGCTTGCGCAAAGGATGTAGCTGATAGTCATCTTTTTTGTCGGGATATCTCTCAAAGAGATCCGATATGTTATTTTCCCGTTCCCATCTGTCTTTTGGGATACGAAATTCCAAGGTGGTGTAAGGTTTTTCTTCTTGGAATGAGTTTGGTTTTCGGGTTTCTTCTTCATTTTGTCCGCGCTGGCGCAAAATGAAGTGAATGTTTTGTTTAGGCATAAGGCCCCCTTTTGATGAGATATAACTGCAGTTTGTGTAGAAATAAATGCCTGCACCGGGTGGTGCAGGTAGCTTACGGCAAAGTTTTTTGGTGGATAAACAACGGTAATACGTCTTTTGCTTTGTGTATTATACTATAAAAAGGCTATTCTTGTCAAGTGCTTAATATCGTCGCGGACCGGACAAGGCCTGCCTCCCGGCAAAATTCCCAGCGAAATTTTCCGATAAGCTATGCTTGTGGTTTTTGTCAACTATTCGTCATCAGAAAAGAATTCCCAGTCCACTTCTTTAATGTGGAAAGTTTCTTTTATTCTTACACCAACATTGTGCTTTAGCAGCAGCATTGTCAGTTTGTCGCCATCTACGGTAATGATATTGTTGCGTTCGGCAATTTCTAAGGCGGTTTTATCAAAATAACTGGTAGTGATAAAAACACCGCGTCTGGTTTTTCTATCAGTAATTCCACCTAAAAAATCCCGCATTTCTCTGCCACTTACTTTATTGTCGGCATAGCGTTTCGCTTGTAGATAAATCTTGTCTAATCCTAGAGCATCCTCATTTACAATCCCGTCAATTCCCCCGTCGTGGCTTTTTGCCGTGAGCGATACTTCATCCCCATACCCCATTGCTTTCATTAATTCCAAACATATTCTTTCAAAATATATGGGATCAGTGCGTTTTAATTCTTCTAATAAATTTTGGCGGGTGCGTTGGTTAAAGTCTTCAATAGCATTATTGATACGGGTTGTTGGATCAATATCTTGTTCGTCTGTGTTAACTTGAGACTTGTTTGTATCCGTTTTGTGTGAACGGGTTCTGAAGTCCCTAAAAGATTGATATTGGTTTAGAAATTTATTGTTAATGGTTTTGCCTGTTTTTAAGGCCTCAATGCCACTGGCAGAAATTTTGTAAACCCCTCGTTTTACTCTTAAAATTAAACCCGCATTATACATATAACTGAGTGCCCAATTTAGACGATTTGCTACAACAGTTTGTTGTCCGCTGGGCAACATTTCTAGCTGTTCTTCTTTAGAAATATTTAATTTTTTGCAAACTATAGGCAGTATTTCCTTGGCGGCATGAGGAGCGTCTTTTAACAATTGTAAGGCCGGGGTCATAAATTCTTCGTATTGTGGCATATGCATAAGAACTCCTGACAACTTGAATAATTTTATTATATCACAAAAACTTTGCCCATTTTTGGCCTACTTTGCGGATTATGGAGATATATCTCCATAATATGCCTCGTCGGGGAAACATAGATAAAAACACGCCCAATTCCCTAAAAGAGAGAACAGGCAATGAGCAGGGAGAATCAGGGAAAAGATAGAGATAAAAAATTTTCTTGGCGGGAACTGTTCGGAATTATCGAACAGTTCAAGCAAATAAAGATATTGGGTTTAAAAATTAATCCGCGTAATCTCCGCAAAAAATGCGTATATTATGCGGAGCTTTATGTTATAATAAATATACACAGGAGCTAGTTATGTATATTTATCAAAATGAAAATTGGCCTCATTTTATATGGAATAAAACCCGCGTGTTAACTTTGCTGGCGCAGGTTAAATTGGCCCAAGGCTTATTGCTTGGGAAAATGCAAAATTTAGGGTTTGAAATAAAAGGAAATGCACAGCTTCAGTCCTTAACGGAAGAAATTTTGAAATCCAACAAAATTGAAGGCCAGCTGCTAAATGTACAGCAGGTCCGTTCCTCTATTGCCCGGAAGCTGGGAATGCCTACTGAGGATATCCCGGTGTCCCGGGATATTGAAGGGACGGTTGATATGATGCTGGATGCTACCCAATACTATAATGCTCCGGTGAATAAAAAACGCTTATGTGCTTGGCATAAACATATGTTTCCTAGCGGGAAAAGCGGTTGGTATGCTATCCAAACGGGGTGTTACCGGGATGATAAACTGGGGCCTATGCAAGTAGTGTCCGGCCCTATGGGACTGGAAAAAGTACATTATCAGGCGCCTGATGCGACAATATTAGATACCGAAATGGAAAAACTGTTTGATTTTGTGAATAATGACACAAATGATAATGTGATTAAAGCCGGAATTACCCATTTATGGTTTGTGATTCTTCACCCTTTTGATGACGGAAACGGCCGTATTGCCCGTGCCTTGACGGAGCTACTGCTTGCCCGGAGCGAAGATATGCCCACCCGGTTTTATTCTATGTCTTCCGCTATAGAAAAAGACCGTAAAATGTATTATAAACAGTTGGAAATTACGCAGAGTGGGGATTTGGATATTACAGAGTGGTTGGTCTGGTTTTTGGAAACCTTGGATAAAGCCATTAAAAATGCGGATGTGTTGCTGAAAACGACCTTGGATAAGGCGCAGTTTTGGGGGAAACACCAGAGTGAAGCCTTTAATGAACGCCAAAGCAAAATGCTTAATATGCTTTTTGATGGATTTAAAGGGCATTTGACCAGTACTAAATGGGCTGTTATTTGTAAATGCTCCCAAGACAGCGCGAGCCGTGATATTGCGGATTTGCAACGGCGTGGAATCTTAAAGCAAATTGGAGCGGGCCGTAATACGCATTATATGCTGGTAAGTGAGGATTTATAACATGACGATAGATGAAATTATTGCCGAATTTAAAGACTTATATAATTATCCCGCTACATTTCGGTTTAATACTTCTGTATATGAAAAAGTACATAAAGATATTACTGAATTCGTTTATAAAAACCATTTTGAAAAAACAGAGGAATGGAGAAAGATTTCAGCCAACCTATTATACAAATC
>CAVDMZ010000078.1:0-6478 GCA_963610115.1 Duodenibacillus sp. | reverse complement strand
TTATCAATAAAGAAAGCGGTAGAGATCCTGGACTAAGACACTCCAGGATGACCTTGTTTGATAACGGCAAGGCCACCGCGTGCAGAGCAGGCTTGTTTGGCAAAGGCTTTACGCTCATTGAACTTTTGGTCGTTGTCCTCATCATTGGCATATTAGCGGCCATTGCCTTGCCGCAGTACCGCGTGGCGGTGGGCAAGGCACAAATGATGAAAATGGCCCCTATCGCCCGCGCCATTTACGAGGCCGCGAAGCGTTGTGAATTAGAGACCGGTTCCTCAGCCAGCTGTGCTAATTTTGAAAATTTAGATATTCAACTCCCCGGCGCTGTTACCTACGCGCCCTACAAAGGAAATGGACTGGTGGCTGATTTTTCTTCTGGTTATTGTACCCTTAACCCAGGACCAGAGGTACAGTGTGGTCCCAGGGGAGGAGAGTATAGCACTGCGTCCTATGCTATACTAAGTGATGGAAAAGCCTATTGTTTGACCAGTAATTTGGGCGAGTATGATGAGAATAAAGGCGGCCATAAAATTTGCAAATCTTTAGGCGGGATTAAATATTTTAGCGCTTGGAGTACTTCAGCTCACGAATCTACCTATGCCTATTACGAATTACCCTAGTCCTTTCCCCCGCTTACCTAAGCGGGGGTTTCTATTTTATCCTCTATATTTCGTATAATAGAATATATCCTTATTTGAGAGTGTGAATCATGGCAAAAAATAAATATTCCTCCACCGTTTTGCTGCCCAAAACGGATTTCCCGATGCGGGCCGGCTTGGCGCAAAAAGAGCCCAAAATTTTAGACTTTTGGAAGGAAATGGACCTCTACAATGCCATTTTAAAAAAGAACGAAGCCGGCAAACATTTTATCTTGCACGACGGGCCCCCGTATGCCAACGGGCAAATTCACATCGGCCACGCCTTGGACAAAACCATTAAGGATATTATTTTAAAGAGCCGTGCGCTCATGGGCTTTTATACGCCGTATGTGCCGGGGTGGGATTGCCATGGTCTGCCCATTGAACAGGCGTTGATGAAGGAACTTAAAATAGACAAAAAGCATATCACCGATGTGCCGGCTTTCCGTCAGAAAGCGCGCGCCTTTGCCGCTAAATTTATTGACTTGCAGCGCCAAGGGTTCAAACGCTTGGGCGTGCAAGGCGAATGGGACAACCCTTATTTAACCATGGACAAACGCTATGAGGGCATTACCATTGGCGTATTTTTGGATTTGATTGAAAAGGGCTATGTTTACAAGGGCCAAAAGACCATTACCTGGTGTTCCCACTGCGAGACGGCCTTGGCCGACGCGGAAACCGAATACAAGGACATAGACTCCTCCTCTATTTATTTGCGCTTTAAAGTGGTTAACCCCACAAAAGAAGTGTTTGGCGATTTGGATTTTTCTAAGCCCGTGTCCTTGGGTGTGTGGACCACCACACCGTGGACGATTCCGTCCAATAGGGCCGCCGCCGTAAACAAGGACGAGGACTACGCGGTTTTGCAGGACGACACTACCCACGAATATTATGTGGTGGCGGACAAACTGGCCGGGGAATTCTTGAAAAATACCGGGCTGCAGGCCCACAAGGTGCATGCCGTGCGCGGGGAAAATTTGGTCGGACAAAAATATTTCCACCCGTTAACGCAAGCGCAAAACCCGGTCATTTGGACCGACTTTGTTACCATGGACGCCGGGGTGGGCATTGTCCACATTGCCCCGGGCCACGGCGAGGACGACTTCCGCGCCGGCAAACAATGGAATTTGGAAACCTTCTGCCCCGTTGACGAAAAGGGCTGCTACACCCAAGACGCCGGGGTATTTGAGGGAATGCACGTGTTTGAAGCCAACCCGCGCATGGTCAAAAAATTGGACGAGCTGGGGGCGTTGATTAAAGAGCAGACCATTACGCACAGCTATCCGCATTGCTGGCGCTGCCATAACCCGATTATTTTCCGCGCGACGGAGCAGTGGTTTATGCACATTGACAAAGACGGCCTGCGCGAAAAATTGATGAAGAATTTAGACCAAGTCCGCTTTTTCCCGGCGACGGGCCACGAGCGTATGCGCTCTATGATTGGTTTGCGCCCGGATTGGTGTTTGTCGCGCCAGCGGTTTTGGGGCACGCCCGTACCCATTTTGTATTGCAAAAAATGCGGCAAACCGCAGGTGGACCGCCGCTTGTTTGATTTCATCCGCAAGCGCGCAATGAACGAGGGGTCTGATTTTTGGTTTACCGACCCGGTGGAAAAGTTAATGCCGGCCGATTACCATTGTCCGTGCGGCGGCCATGAGTTTCGCAAGGAAACCGATATTTTGGATGTGTGGTTGGACAGCGGCGTGTCTTGGGCGGCGGTACTGAAAGACCGCGGCTTGGACTTCCCCGCTGATGTATATTCCGAAGGATCCGACCAGCACCGTGGTTGGTTTCAAAGCTCTTACATTCCTGCCTATACGCTGGAGGGGTCGGCCCCGTTTAAGACCATTTTGACGCACGGCATGGTGCTGGACCAGCAGGGCCGTCCCATGCACAAATCCTTGGGCAACAGCGTAGATCCGCAGGACGTTATCCATAAATACGGTGCGGATATCTTGCGCCTGTGGGTGGCGTTTTCGGATTATCAGGGCGATGTGCGTATTTCAGATGAAATTTTAGGCGGTCCGGTGGACACCTACCGCAAACTGCGCAACACCATTCGCTATGCGCTGGGCAACTTGTCTGATTTTGAACCGCAAAAGCATGCCGTGCCTGCGGACAAATTGGCCGAAATGGACCGCTATATGCTGGGCCGCTTGGACCGTTTAATTACCGAAGTGCGCGGCGCGTATGAAGAATTTAACTTCCGCCGGGCCATGCGCGCGGTGACGGATTTCTGCATTTTGGACTTGTCCTCCTTCTTGTTGGACGCGTCCAAAGACCGCTTGTACACGCTGGGGGCTTCGTCCCCGGCGCGGCGCAGCGCGCAGACGGCCTTGGCCGAAATCGTACGCTCCTTGTTGCAGCTGCTGGCCCCGGTGCTGTGCTTTACCGCAGAGGAAGCCTGGCAAGAGCTGCTTAAAATCCCCGCGGGGCAAGGCTTGGCCAAGAGCATTTTCCTCTCGGATATGCCGCAGCATGCGTCCTTACAAGCGGACCCGGCCTTGGAAGAAAAGTGGAACCAAATCCGCCGCATCCGCGAGGAAGTGCAAAAGGCGCTGGAGAACACGCGCCAGCAGGGGAGTATCGGTTCGTCATTAGAAGCGAAGGTTACACTGAAAACTAATGACGCCAAGATGCAACAATTTTTAACGGACAATGCTGCTTTGTGGCCGGAAATATTCATCGTTTCGGCGGTGGAAGTGGCCGCCGGAAACGCCGCCTTGGAAGTGGCCGTGTCCCATGCCGAAGGGCAAAAGTGCGCCCGGTGCTGGCAGTGGAAGAGCGAGGTCGGCCAACCCGGCCGCGCCCACAGCGACTTGTGCGACCGTTGCGCCGCCGTGCTGGAGCGCGAGGGGCTGTCTGTGCCGCAGGAGACCCCCGTTGCGTAAGCTCCTTTCTCAGGCATGGACCTGGTTTAAAACCCACCCGTCTGTTTGGGTAACCCTCTTGCTCCTCTTGGCCGTGGACCGGCTGACCAAGCGGCTGACCTTGCAGTTTTTGACGGATAAAGATTATATCGTGGCGCCGTTTTTGCATTTGCGATATGTGCAAAATACCGGCGCGGCCTTTGGTGTCTTGCAAGGGGGAAACCTGATTTTAATCGTCATTACCTTGCTGATTGTGGGGTATTTGCTAAAATCTTGGAAAGAGCTGTGCGCCTATGGCCCGTGGGTCCAATGGGGCTTGGTGCTGATTTTGGGCGGTGCCTTGGGCAATCTTTATGATAGAATAACCTTAGGGTTTGTGGTGGACTTTGTAGATTTACGGGTGTGGCCTGTGTTTAACGCGGCCGACAGCTTTATTACCGTGGGCGGGTGTATGCTCGCCGGGGCGCTCTTTTTCCCTAAGCGCGCCGTGAAACAGGAGGAAAAATGAAAAAGCTATTTGGGTTGTGCCTGATGTTGGTTTTGCTGGCGGCGTGCGCGGGCAAGGAAGGCGCTCAGCTTGGCCAAGCGCAACGCTTGGCGGAAAAGGGCCAGTTTGCCCAAGCCATTCAAATTTATTCCCGTATTATTAAAGACAATCCCGAAAATTACGCCGCTTTGGCCAGCCGCGGGCTGCTCTACGAACGTTTGGGCGGAAAAAACAGCGCGGAATTAAAAAAGAATAAACAGCTGGCCGAGCGGGATTATTTGCGCGCCTTGGGGCTGAATTACCTGCGCCCGGAAATTTTAAACAATTTGGCCGCCTTGTATATTGATGAGGGCCGTTATGAGCAGGCCGTGGGGTATTTGAACCAAGCCTTGGCCTTGCGCCCCCGTTATTTTATGGCCTTGCTCAACCGGGCGGTGGCTTACAGCCAGCAGGGTAAAATTGGTTTGGCTTTGGTGGACTTTAGCGCCGCGCAGGAGCTGAACCGTTCTTCTGCACTGTTGTATTTAAACCGCGGCCTGGCACAGTTTGCCGCGGGGTATTATGCCGGGGCGGCGCAAGATTATACCGACTTGGCGGAATTGGAACCGGACAATCCGCGCCCGTATTTGGAGCGGGGCCGCGCCTTTGTAAAAATGGGATATTTCCAAAACGCCATGGACGATTTCCAAAAGGCTATCGCCTTGCGTGCAGACTATGCCATGCCGTATTTTTATGCGGCGGAATTGTTGTTTAACAAGGGCGAAACCGAAGAGGCCATCGCCTATGCAGAGCGCGCCAAGCAGTTGGCCCCCAATTATACTCCCGTGTATGATATGCTGGGCGATATGCTGGCCTTAGAATCTCCGGTGGACGCGACCAAACATTATTTGGCAGCCCGCCGTTTAAACCCCAAACACGCGGCCTATTACCAAAATAAAATCCGTTTGATGACCACCGAAGAAGGCCGCAAGCGTGTGGTGGCGGGGCGTTTCTTTACGGTTGGTGGGAAGTAGGCTTTTGTATGCTCTCCTCCCGCACCGCTGAAGAGACCGCGGCCTTGCGCGTTTCGGCCAAGGCCTATTCTTACCGGTTTTTTTTGTCCCTTTGCTTTTTGGTGGTGGTGGCTTACTCGCTGGCCATGGGCAGTTCCGCCAGTGGGGTGTTTGTGTTGGTGCTGCTCCAACTGCTCTTTTGTGCCGATGTGCTGTTTAAAAACGCGTGGCGGGATCTGCTGCGGCCCAAGGTAACGGTGTCTGTCTTGACGGCCGCGGGGATGTTGGCGGCGTTTTGCTACGGGTTGTCCAAAACCTTCTTTTTAAGTCCGCTGGCCGGAGCCGCGACGGATTTGTATGTGCCGCTTTCGGCGGGGATAGCCGCCTATTTATGGACTTGTCTGTGTGCGCGCCGCGCCAAGGAACGCACCAAGGTTTTTATTAAAAAATTAGATGATTTTTTGCCCAAGTCCGGCCGTTGGATGCAAGGGCGGCGGGAGCGCATGGTGTTTGCGCGGGAATTAAGACCCGGTGATATCATCAAGGTCAAGGCGGGCGAACGTATCCCCTGCGAAGGCGAAATTGCCCAGGGCGAAACCGCCATAGACGAGAGCCTCATCACGGGCAATATGCTGCCTGCGGTCAAAACCGCCGGAAGCAGCGTATATGCAGGCACGCTCAACAAAGGAGCACAGATTTTGGTGCGGGTCAGCCACGGGCTGGAGGACTCGGTCATCGCCGGGATTATCCACGCGATTAAAAACAGTGAGCGCCGCCGCGGTGTGCGCAAGGACCCGTTAGACGCCTATGCCCCGGCGGTGTTGGTCTGGGCCGTGCTGGCCGCGACGGCCGCTTATCTTTACGTTTATTGGACGGGGGATTACCGCCGGCCTTTTCATACCTTGGGGATTTTTCTGCTGGGAATGGGATTGGCTTGTCCCCTGTCTTTTTTCTTTAGTTCGTCCTTTGCCGCGGCTTGCGTGCGCGTGGGCGCGCGCCGTCAAAAAATTGTGCTGCAGGCCTTGGGGGCCTTGGATGTTTTGGCCGAGGCGGACGCCGTATTTTTTGACAAAACGGGTACGCTGACCTACGGCGAATTGCGGGTTACTTCGGTCCATGCCGCCACAGAGGCCCTGCGCCAAGAGCTGCTCTCTTGTCTGGTCAGCGCCGAACAATGGGTGGACGGCCCGTTTGCCAAAGCCATTTCACTTTATGGGGCCGAGCAAAAAACCGCGCCGCGCAAATTGCTTTGCTTTGATGTCTTTCCCGGCCGGGGGGTCAAGGCCGTGGCGGGCAAGGATGTTTTGCTGGCGGGCCGCGCGCAGTGGCTGCAGGAGCAAGGGGTCAAAATTCCTCCGTCCTTGCAGGAGGGGCAGACCTTGGTTTGTGGGGCGAAGAACGGCCGTTTTTTGGGCTATGTACTGCTGGATGATAAACTGCGCCCCGGCGCGGCCCAAATGGTACAGCAGCTCAAGAAAATGGGCAAGGAAG
>CAVDMZ010000077.1:0-6624 GCA_963610115.1 Duodenibacillus sp. | reverse complement strand
TATAAAAATATTTCAAAAACAGTTCTCTACAGCCCCAAAATTACTTAAAAATCCGGTTTTTGCTCTATACGCCCCGTAGCGGGGCGTTTTATCCCTTTCCCAAAGCAATCCCTCTCTGAAATAGGTTTATCCCCGCTCCAACGGGTTTTGGCGGGCTATTTTTTGGGCAAGGCGCGTGAGGCAGAAGTCTTCTTTTGCACGCGCCCCGCCCGGAGCAGGCCCTTGAACTACCCGCCTATTCCTCCGCTCCGTCCGCCACAAACAGCGAGATTTTCCCCGCCGTTCCCGTGCCGGTTACCGTGTAGTAGCCACGGAGATAGCGGCGGGCTCCCAACGGAAACGGGACCTTCAGCAGCACCTTGCCTGCCGTCAAATTTGCCACGGCCACAGAAACCGAGGCCAACTCCTCTGCAGATGTAAAGTCCTCCGTGTCTGAGGTCTGCAGGCTGATTTTTAAATTCGTCAACCCGGCAAAGGTTTCCTCCACCCGGACCAAAAAGGCGCAACGGTGGTGCGTATGGCCCTTGGCCTGCTGGTCAATGGTATGGGTGGAAGCCCCGCTGGCCTTTACAGCCTGTGCATCAGACAGGGTTAAACTGGTATCAATCAACATATCAATCTCCTTAAAACAATTTTTCACCAGCCGGGGCAGCCTACCGCCACCCCGGCGAACAGGCCGATTAGGCCACCACCGCTTCGGTATCTGCGATGGCGTCGCAGATATGCACGGGGATTTCATTAAACATCATCAGCGGACGGCTGGTTACTTGGTCGGGCGTGTACTGCACGTTCTGCTTGCTGCTGGCCAATTTGCGCAGGGCGGCCTTCACCGTGCGGTTCATATACCAGAACGGCTTGCCCAGCTTGAGGCTTTGGATGCGCTCCTCCAGTTCGCACATATTGTCAATGAGCGAGGAAGGCACATTTTTTACATCAATATTGCAAATGCGTCCGGCATAACGCCAATCTTGAACAGCCAAGCCCATTTTCCATTCAAAATACTCCTTGTAGGCGGGGTATTCGTTGCCGTCGGCGTCGGTGTGGTTGACCAAGCCGTGGTCCACGCGTTGGATGCCCGCTTTGGAGCCCTTGGGGAAGAAGGTAAACACCTTGTCTGTGTCCCACACCACCAAGTAAATAGACGAGTTTTGCCCGTCGGTTTCCCCGCCGGCGTCAATGACGTTTTTGGCGCTTTCAGCCCCGGAAAGGGTATTGTAGCGCGCGGCCAGTCCCGTAAAGCGTTCCGGGGTTTGCCCGGCATTGCCGTAAATAAGGTTGGCGGCCATGGTGTTAGACATCCCGGCGATAATGGCCTTGCTCTGGCCCGTGCGTACGGCTTGCAAATTGCCGCCCTTTTCGGCCACCAGTTTGTCCACCACGCTGTAGGCCGACAAGGTGCCGTAGCTTTCTACCACGACTTTGGTGGTCGCCTTGGCCGGCTCTATGCCTTGGTAAGCGCGGCGCCAAGTCCCCTCAGGGATGCCCGTGCGTACGGCGTATTCGTGGCCGCTGTCTAAATTACTTTCCACCACCAAGGCGTCGCCGATGATATCATTGGATTTGCTGAGCACCTCGGCAATAGCCAGCTCTTGGCCGGACTCGTCAAATTGCTTGGCGTGGTCCAGCAGGTTGTAATATTGGTCTGCAATAATTGCCATATGGTAAGTTTCCTTTTGATTGGGTTTCGGCCCTTTCGGGCAAAGGCAGGCGTGTTAAGCGTCCTGCCCGTATAAGGCTTCTGCAAAGGTCTTGTCCGTGCGGCCCGTCCGGGCGCTGCCGCCCACGGAGCAATCCTCGCCCAACTGGCGGGCGACAGCGTGAAACGCCTGCACCACCGCCGGGTGGCTGCCCAGCCCCGTTACCTCCAGCAACTGACGCAGCTGCGGCCCGCCAAAGCGGTCCACGGCCGCCAAGGCGCGGGCGATTTCTTGCGGATATTGCGCGCCAAACAACTGTTTGGTTTGCTCCGTCCATTTTTGCAAAATTTCGCCGCGGGCTTGCTCGGCTTGCTGGGCCCCGCCTAAGGCTTGGGAGCTTTCCCATTCCACCAGCTTTTGCGCCGTTTGCACAGGCAGCTGCAACTCTTGCGCCAGCTGTTTGAAGGCCTCAAAAGCCGCTTGGTGTTGCTCGCAGCCCTTGGGCAGGGTTAGCTCTTCATACCCTTGCAGTGCATTGTTAGGCAGCTGATCCGCCGCATCCGCCGCCGCGGGCGGCTGGCTCAGCCGGCCGGATGTATCGTCGGCCTGAGAGAGCGTTTGCTTCAAATCCGTTTCCGCACCGTCCGGCGCGGGAGAAAGAATAGCTTCAGACATGGTGTAATTCCTCACTTTCGCGGTTGATTTCGTTTTGCTCTGAAGTGACTTCAGAGAGGTATTCGGCCCGCATTTGCGCCAGCAAAAGCGGGGACAATTCGGCAATTTGCTGCTGCAAAAAAAGCCCCAGGCTCTTCTGCCCGCAGTGAAACGCCGTCGCGCACGGGTCCCCCGGCACAAAGCCGTGTTGATCCACCTGCGCCGCCTGCAACAGCCGCCAAAGTACCCGGCGGCCCTGCGGCAATTTCAGCACCGCCTGCAAATCGGCGGCGTTGCGTTTTTCCAGTGTTCTTTTTTTCATAAGGAGTGGCAGAACGCCCTGCCCCGGGGCGGGGCGTTCTGCTGGGTGCGGGAGGGCGCGGTAATTTAAGGCCGCTCCCGGCGCCCGTTTATTTAAAGAGATGTTTCGTGGGGTTTTCCGTCGGACAGGGCCGCTTGTTGCGCCAAACGCTCTTGACGCAGCTGCCGGGTTTCCTGCTCACTGCGCAGCAAAGCCGGGGGTACGCCCAACAAATTGAGCCCTTCCTCCAAGGCCGCGTCAAAATTGACCCTGTCTAACACCTGCGGGTTGCCTTGAGCCAGGCTGGCCGCGTAGCCGATGCCCTGCTGCAGGGCGGCCAAACCGCCGGCCTTTTGCGCTTGGGCAATCATAGAAATGTACTGCACCTTTAGCTCCTGCCCCTGCATTTGCGGCGGCGGCAGGGGGATGACCCCGCGGCGGTACATCAGGTCAAAACTGCGCTCTATCAAAGGGTCTAACAATTCATTTTTTAACCGTTCCAGCACCGGCCCGAGTACGAGCATTTTTTCTTGGTGCCTCTCCGCCACTTCCGTGGCGGTCATCTGCGTGTAATTCTGCGCGCTGAGCATTAAAAACACGTCGGCGAAAAATTGGCTCTTAATGGTCTGCTTGACTTGGGCAATGCTGGCCTCTAAGGCCTGCAAATCCACAGGCACCTGATAGGCGGGTTTGACGGCGGCGTCGGTGGTGCCGTTGTAACGGGTCAGCCCGCCGGGCAAGAGGTTTACCTCGCCCTGCACATTGGCAGACACCATCATCGGCGGATTGGTATTTTTGTCCAAAGCCACCAGTTTGGTCTTTTGCATTTTTTGCAGCATTTTTACATCGCCCAAACACTTCCACCCCGGGCCGCGTCCGTAAACATCGGCGGAGTTTTTTACTTCCCACCGGGCGGCGATGACCGGGAATTGGCGGTAGCCGCCTTGTTTAAGCAAATGTCCCTGCGGGGTCAAATAGGCCGAAGTATAGGCCATGTGCCGCACATCTATTTTGTCTGCATCCGCGGCCGGATTGGGCACGATAACATGCAGCACTTTATAATATTCCCCGCGCTTTTCTTCGCCCGCGCGTTGGACGGCCAAGGGCAAATTCTCCGGGCCGAATTTCTCGCGCATTTGCGCGGGGGTCATCCAAAATTCGCGCCCAAAAGCATTCACGCGACCCTTTTCATCACAGCCCAGTACATATTCCCCCGCCGTAAAACTGCGGCAGGAAAGAACGCGCTCAAAATCCTCTTCCAACAAAAACGCCGCCGTGCCGAAGACGGCAATTTCCTGGTAAAAGCCATGCAGGGTATTGTAGAGATTGGAGCGGGCAAAAACGCTCTCCATGCGGCGGCGCACTTCACCCAGCCAGTTGCGCGCGGCGGTTTGTTTCATCCGATTTTCGTCGGGTAGTCCCAGCTCAAACCAGCTGCGGCTGGGGCTGGTCAATCCGCTGACCATGCCCGCAGAAAGTACCTCCACCGCCAAAAGCGGGTCGGAATCTATCAGCGTGCGGTGGTCTATTTTGCCTCCGTCATTGGCGCGGTTGCTGTCAAAAAAACCGCGTGTCGGGGCGATGTATTTGGCCAGCTCCTTCCAAGTGCTTTGCCAAGTTTGCGCTTGGGCCTTCATGGCGTCGTACTGACGGAGCAACGAGTTGGCTGCGTGTGTCGTGTGTGTAGTCATAAATCACCTTGTGTAGAATTTTTACGGCGTACTAATTAAAACAATCTGTTTCAAAAGGAGTTAAATTTATTAGGATATAAGGGATAAGGGGGCTTTATGTTTAATATAATTTTGATTTTAATTTTCGCGGCCTTGGTTTGCTTGCTGGGGGTGTATATCCTCACGCGCAAAATCTTTACGCGCAGCAGCCGCAAAATGGCTTGGAGTTTGTCTGTTTTGGTGACCGCGCTGCTCACGCTGGTGCTGGCTTTTGTAATGTTAGGTACGGCGATATAAAAAGAAGTACAGAGAACTGCGGTTTTTACTACAGGGAAATACTAGCATATTTTGTTAGTATTGTCAAGTTTTTTATTAGTATTTTTTATATTTTACGTCGTAAAAATATTTTGATAAGTCAACAAAATTAAATTATTCTGTTAGTATTTTACAAAACTTCGTACTCCGTGCGCGCAAAGCGGCTCTGCCCGGCCAGCACCCCGCCGGGTCTTTTTTGCACAGGCAGGGCAAAGGTCAAGGCCAGCGCATCGGCCAAATCCGGGCTGCGGCCCGTGCGGGCCTTGAGCTGTTCCTTACTTTCTAGTTTCATCCGCCCCGCCGCGTCAAATTCATAGCGCACGCCGCACAAATCCGCCCGCAGTTCTCCCCCGGGCGGCAAGGCCCCTCCGCCCTGCAGCCACTGCAACATCTCCCCCCACATTTCGGCGCGTTTATTGGCATATTGCCCGGCCTTGAGCGCGGCGGAGCCAAAGTTAATTTCTGTTACTTCAAACCCCAGCTGGCGCAGGCGGTCTATCACCCCGCCGCCACAGCCCGCGTCTATAAACACCCCGTCGGGACGGAAAGCCTTTATTTCCTCCGCCACCCGGGCCGCCAAGGTCATATTGTCGGTTTTGCAAAACACCTGCGGAGTAAAGGCCTGCAAACCCTGCCGGCGGAAAATTACACTGCGGTCCGAGCCGAAACGGGCCGGATCCACGCCGATAATCTTGGGGGCATAGGCCAACTCGGCCGGGGCATAACTGCGCGCGGCGGCCTGCGCCGCCAGCCCCACAGAAATCAATACATCCTCTGCCTCGGCCGTAAAATCACACAAGTATTCTTGGCGGAACAAATGATCCGGCGTGTGCCGGCGGATTTCGGCCAGTTCCTGTGGGGAAATAATCCCGGTTTCGTCGGCCGGAAAGAGCCCGCACCACCACCGCGCCGGGTCGGTTTGGGCGGCCTTGCGCGCCTGATTGTACAGTTCAAAAAATTGGTTTTGCCCCTTGGGCGTGCCCGTAAACAAAGCCCAACCTTGGCGAGAAAGCAGCATCGGCCGGACGATTTCATCAAACACATCCGGCTTGATTTGGGCATATTCATCCAGCACCACGCCGTCGGCATAAGTACCGCGCAGCGCGTCGGGGTTGTCCGCCCCCAGCAGCCAAATTTTTGCCCCATTGGGCAGTTGGGCACAGAGTTCGCTTTCGTTGAGCTTTACTTCGGGCAGGGGCGCGCTGTAACGCTTGAGATAGTCCCAAGCAATCCGTTTTACCTGTTTTAAAAACGGAGCCATATAAAAATACCGCGGCGCCGGGCGCATGTTGGTCAGCGCGCTTTTGAGCAAATGATTGATGGCGCACACGGTTTTACCCATTTGGCGGTGCGTTACCAGCACGCAAAAGCGGTGGTTCTGCAAGGCCTGATGAATCAGCGGCTGCGGATAGCGCGGCGTATAAGGAATGGTGATGCGGCGGGCGGCGCAAGCGGGGCGGCTCATGGTTCCTCCCAGCGGACCAGCAACGGGGCGTCGGCTTTTTTATTCTCTTCTTTTCCGTCGGACCAGCCCAAAATGTTCTTGGCCGTAAAAACAGCAAAGGAAGCGGAATAATTGCCGCGCAGGCTGTTTTGAATTAAAATATCCCCCTGTAAATCCCGCGCTTTTTTGGCGGCCTCGGCAAAGGCCGGATGGGCTTTTTCCCACTCCATTAAGCGGCTCTGCGTAACCCCCAAACTGCGCGCAAAAGCGGCGAAGGTGGGCAATTCAGAGGCCGTCTCCACCAAGGAAACAGAGCCGTCTTTCTTTAACACCTCGGTTACCTTAAAGGGCGCCACGTCAAAAAAGGCCAGCAGCCGCGCGCAGTACTCCGGCCGATAGGCCAAACTGCGGGCTTTGGCCGGGGTGTTCACAGCGGATTTTTTGGATTTTTGGCCGGAAACGGCCGACGGACGAGCAGGCATAAAACCCTCCCGGAAGATAAAAAACCACGCCGCGGGGTGCGGCGGCAAAACAAAGAAAATAGAATAAAATGAAAGGAAAAAATAAGGACAAAAAAATACAAACCTTGCTCTGTTTGTATGA
>CAVDMZ010000076.1:0-6693 GCA_963610115.1 Duodenibacillus sp. | reverse complement strand
GTAATCGGGAATCTCAGCCTTATTGTTTTTTGTTTTTCCTTTTTCTCGTCGTAGAAGTTGGCTCCTTGTTTTAAAACACTTGCCTAATGTTTTTTTTTGCTAAATTTTGATTGTAGGCAAATTTTAGAGAAAAAGGAGCCCTTTTATGAAAAACCGTTCTACGGGCCGTTTAGGCCGTTTATTTAATACTCTCATCCCCGAGCGTTTCTATCGGGGATCTCAACCTCATAAGAAAACGACGAGATTACCGATTACAACTTTCGGGAATGACGCGGAGAGAGGACCTTTGCGCGGTTTTACGCTGATTGAGTTGTTAGTCGTTGTCCTCATTATCGGCATCCTCGCCGCTATTGCCTTGCCGCAATATGAAAAAGCGGTCGGCAAGGCATCCGCTGCACAGTTGATAATAGCATTGAAGGCGTACGATAGGGCGCGTGCGGAGTATGAATTGGCTACTGGGGGTGATGATGGTGTCCATTGGATAGAGTTGGCAGGGACAAAGGCTGTAGTGGAAAATATTTACCCGCCAGATAGCAGCTACTATGACAACATTGGAAACAAATTTGAGGTTATGTATTCGTTTAGTATTGGGGGGTATAGATATCAATATACTTACATTTATGATAAAACAAGTAAATCGGCCTTGCTTTTATTGGACTATGGGAATTCTCTGCCTTCCGAAGCAAAGTGTAATTATACATCCAATAGGTGGAAAGCGGTATGTGATGCGGTAAAAAGTGTTCGTTTGACGGATGCGACGTGGACGTATAAAAAAATATAAATACCCTTTATTTACAAAATAAGGTTTTATCCTGCTTTTAAGGTGGGGTGGGCTTCCAAAGCCCGCCCCGCTTTGGTTCATCATTTATTGGTTGAACACTTAGTCTTTGGCCGCAGACGGACTTTTGCCCCCGTCTTGCGCCCCCGCTTGGAAAAGTGCTATAATAACTTTGCGGGGTAGAGAAGCCTGGTATCTCGCAAGGCCCATAACCTTGAGATCACTGGTTCAAATCCAGTCCCCGCAATAGATTTGTCAGACCGCCCGCCAAGGGGCGGTTTTTTTATGTACAATTTATAGAAGTATAAGGGTTTGGCGCCCTGCGCCAAAAGAAGGTGAATGTATGAAGAGTATGATATTTATAGGACAACATAAAAATTTTTCCGGCGTCCGTTTGGGGGTACGCCTGGCGGAGGTATTATCGGCCAATGGCCAAGAGGTCCTTTTGGCCGGAGTAAAAGGGAAACTGCCCGGGTATATAAAACAGCGTACGGTGGTTTTTTCCGCGTCTGCATCGGCTAAAAGTTTGGCGCAGCTTTTGCAAAAAGAGGGCGTGAAAAAAGTGATTTCTTTGGCCTGCCTGCCCGCGTGCGAGGCGGCTGTTTTGGCTAAGGTGCCGTTTGTATATTGTGAGCCGGAAGATTTTAAAGAAGACAAAGCCGTTAAAAACAAAAAAGCATTGTTAAAGAAAGCCCAAAAGGTGGTGGTCCTCGGCACGGGCGAAAAACCACTGGACAAAAAAGTTTATTCCTCCAATGCCCTGCGTACCGCCAACCCGGCCGTGTGGGTGGAACATTCTAATGACAATAAGCCCGCCTGTTTTAAAAGAGAGAACAACATCGTGGCCGCGGGCAAACTGGCCAAGGGCGGCGGCTTTGACATATTGCTTAAAACCTGGGCCCGTTTGGCCCCCGCACATACCACATGGCATTTGACCCTTGTGGGCGACGGCACCGGCAAAGCCGCGCTCAAAAAATTCATTGAGAGAAATCACTTGGGGCCCAGCACAGAAATCGTTTCCGCCGACAGCGACCTTTACCGCTTGCTGCGCAGTGCAGACATTTATGTCAGCCCGGCGTGCGAGGCCGAGGGGCTCAATGAACTTTTAGACGCTATGGCCAGTAAGCTGCCTGTGGTGGCTACGGACGTCCCCGGCGCGGGCGAGCTGGTGGCCCACGCCGTCAGCGGGCTGTTGGTCAAGCAGGGCGAAGAGGAACCCTTGACCGCGGCTTTGGATGAGCTCATGGTCAACTGGGGCAAGCGCGTGGGCATGGCCTTAGAAGCCGCCCGCCAAAAGGACCGCCGTCCGTTTGAAATTTTTGCCTCTTTCTTTGAGGGCGAATGAACCCATACTTCGGCGATATCCCCCGGTTGGCGTTAAAAACACTGCAGGCCTTTGCGCAGATATACGGGCGCGACTGCCGGGTGGTGCGCTGGGCGTGGGCATATCGCCGGATGCGCAATAAAATTTGGTGGCAGTGGCGGCGGCAGGTACTGTCTTATTTCCGTCCGGCACCCCCGCGCGACAGCCGTCTGCATGTGTTTTGGCATTTGCGCGGCGGGCTGGGCGATTGCGCCGTGGCGCGGTTGGCCGTGTTGTCCCTGCGTGAGAAACTGCCGCACGCCGTGTTTTATTATCATACCGATTCGCCCGGCGCGGCCGGGGCCTTGTTTGTGGCTGATAACAAAAATGTTTTTTTGCCGCCGGGACAGCCGCTTTATCACCGCTACGATGTGGCGTTTGAAACATGCCAATCCTTTAAGGTTTTGCGGGTCAATTCCCGCCGGGTGCATGCGGTGGCGCCGGAGCTGGAGCCCCTGCTGGCGCAAATGGCGCGGCGGCAGGAGCCTTTTGCCTTCTTCTTAGACGACAATTATTTGCTGGAAGATTTGCTGGGGCAGTTTGCCGTGCAACAGGGGCTGCCGCGGGCGGGCCTGCTTTCGTATTTAAGCGCGCTGGACTTTGACCCGCTGGCTACGCCGGCCTTGCCCGAAGAACTAACCGCTTCGGCCCGGCTGCAAAAATGGCCTTTGCAGGGGAAAAAATATATTACGTTGCATGACGGTATTGACGCTACTTTTTTGTTAAACGGCCGCCGTCCGCTCAAGTGCTGGCCTGTGGAAAATTGGCGCGCCTTGGCGCAGCGGCTCAAGGAAAAATATCCCGGCGTATGGTTGGTGCAGTTGGGGGGCAAAAACAGCCCGAAGTTTGATTTTGTGGATATCAGTTTAGTAGGCCAAACCGCCGTGGCGGATTTGCCCGCTTTATTGCAGGGCAGCCTGCTGCATATAGACGGTGAAAGCGGCTTGGTGCAGCTCACGCGCGGACTAAACACCCGCTGTGTGGCCTTGTTTGGCCCGACGGACCCGGCCTTTTTTGGTCTGGAAAAAAATATGAATTTAAAAGCCGGACCGTGCCGCCATTGTATGTGGCTGTTAGGGACAGCATGGCATGTGCAGTGCGTGCTGGGCTATCCCGCCTGCAAAAATATGCAAGCCCTCACCGTGCCCCTTGTGGCCCGCGCTGTGGAAGAATCCTTAGATGAAAAATTAAAATAATTTTTGGATTAAGCGTGAGATTTCCGTCGTCTTCAAAAACAGCTGTAAATCCCGGCTTTTGTAGGAAATGACCAGTAGCACCGTAACAAACACCGACCCGCTGAAGAGCAGATTTAAGAACGGGTCCTTTTCTCCTAAAAAGATCCGCACCGCTGCCGCCGGAACCAAGGCAATCACATTAATAGCCAGCAGGCGCAAGAGCTCCCAAAACGCGCGGAAATAATTGACAAAAGGAAAGTATCTGCGAAAGAACAGCGCATTAACCGCAAAGCCCAACACCAATCCGCCCAACAACAAATACGGATACGCATGCGCGCCACAGCGCGGCAAAACCCACGCTGCCGCGGCGGTAAACGCCAAGGCCGAGGCCAGTGCATAAGGGAAATTTTCCTTGATTTTGCACCAAGCGGCCACGGCATTGTTTTGCAGATAGGCCGGCACCAAAAGCACCAGCATAAAAACCATGGGCCGCAAAAAGGCGGTAGTGTGTGCCGCGGCCAGCGGTCCGAATTGCCCGCGTTTAAAAAACAGCGCCACCACATCGGCCGCAAAATACGAGATAAACACCGCCAGCGGGGTCAGCACAAACAACAGCAGATGATTGGTGGAGAGAAAATTTTTGTTAAATACATTGACTTGCCCGCGGGCGGCGTTTTCCGTCATTTCTATTTTAGAGACATTGACCACGCGGTTGGTGATGATTTCCGTGGGAGAGTCGGTAATTTGCCGGCAGTAGTTCAGCGCGCTGACCAGCCCGGCCCCCATGCCGCTGATAAGGTAGAGCGGCAGCAGATTATTAACAATGTCTATCACCGCCAAGGTCTGCCCGGTAAGCATATTTTTTTGCGCGCGTACCGGCAGTGAAACGGGCCGTGGAATAAAATCCCAATGCAGTTTTTTAACCAAAAGCCCCACCAACAACCCTATTTGCAAGACATAGGCCGCCAAAAAACCATACACCATGCTGATAATCCCCACACTGTGCCCCCACAACAGCAGACAAACCAACGGGCCCAGCGCATTGAGCGGCCCCAGCAAGGCTGTGCCAAAGAATTTGTGCATTTCCGCCACGGCGGTCAAATAATAGGTCAGCAGTTGGGCGGCAAACAATACAAAGGCCAGCCCCAGCAGCAGGCGTTGCTCTTGCAGCAGAGAGGGGGAAAAGCGGGAGGTCCATTCCAACGCCCCGACGGGGAACATCAGCCCCGCCCAGCACAGCCCCAGCCCCAGCAATACATAAAAATAAAATCCGGCCGTTAAAAAGCGGCGGCTTTGGGCGGGGTCCTCTTTCTGTAAAAACATCGCTTCGGGAATCAGTACCGTACTATTGAGCCGCTGCATAAACGCCACCCCAAAGCCCATAAGCATCATAAGATAAAAATAAATGTCCGTCCCCGTGCCGGCCCCAAAATACAAGGCAATCAAAATGCCGTTAAAAAAAGAAAGAATTTTCCAAAACGCCGTACAGGCCACCGCCAGTGCGGCGCCTTTTTTGTAAGAAGTGGTATTAAAAAGAGAGAACATATTTGATATTATAGTAATTTAGGAGAGGATGCCAAGTGACAACACCATTTGAACCCGTTATCGGACTGGAAATACATGTGCAGCTGCACAGCAAAACCAAAATGTTTTGCCCCTGCCTTAATGGCATGGACGAAAGCCACGGCCCCAACAGCGAGATTTGCCCCCGCTGCAGCGGCCAGCCGGGTACTTTGCCCGTCATCAATGAGGGCGCCGTGCGCTTGGGCGTGCGCGCCGGGCTGGCCTTGGGCTGCCAAATCAATGAAGTTTCCTCCTTTGAGCGCAAACATTATTTTTACCCGGATTTGCCCAAAGGCTACCAAATTACGCAGAACGCGCACCCGGTCAATGGCCGCGGCGAGATTGAAATTACTTTCGGTCCCAAGGATAAATTGCAGAAGAAGAAAATCGGCATTCACCATGCCCACTTGGAAGAGGACGCCGCCAAATCTTCACACAGCAGTGATTATTCGCTGGTGGATTTTAACCGCGCCGGATGCCCGCTGTTGGAAATTGTGTCCATGCCGGATTTGCGCTCAGCCGACGAAGCGTATGCGTATTTGACTGAAATCAAACGCCTGATGCAGTGGGTGGACGCATCGGAATGCGATATGGAAAAAGGCGAACTGCGCGTGGATGTCAATGTGTCCTTGCGTCCGGTGGGGCAGGAAAAATTCGGCACCCGCACGGAGATTAAAAATTTGAACTCATTTAAGGCCGTCAAGGACGCAATCAACTATGAAATTGCGCGCCAAACCCAAGTGTTAAACGAAGGTGGCAAAGTCATCCAGCAGACCTTGCTGTGGGACAAAGAAAAAGGTTTTACCAAGCCCATGCGTTCCAAAGAGGACGCCCTGGACTACCGCTATTTCCCGGAGCCGGATTTGCCCCCCTTGATTTTACGCAAGGACCGCTTGGAAAAGATCAAGGCCGAAATGCCCGAATTGCCCGCGGCCAAGGAATCCAAATTTGTGGCCTTGGGTCTTTCTGCTTATGACGCGGGCGTGCTGACGCTCACGCGCAAAACTGCAGAATATTTTGAGCAAGTGTTATCTTGTGGCGCAGGAGCTAAGGCAGCGGCCAACTGGGTCACCACGGATCTTATGGGTTGGCTCAACGCCGACAAAAAAGATATAGGCCAAAGCCCCGTGTCCGCGGCGAATTTAGCGGAGTTAATCCGGTTGGTGGAAAGCGGAAAAATTTCACGCAATCAGGCCAAAACCGTATTTGAACAAATGTATAAAACGGGCGAAAAGGCCGCCGCGCTGGTGGAAAAGTTGGGCCTGTCGCAAGTGAGTGATGAGGGACAGCTTTTTGCTTGGGCGCAGGAGGCCCTTAACGAAAGCCCTAAGGCGGTGGCAGACTTTAAAAAAGGCAACCGCGCGGCGGTGGGCGCGTTGGTGGGCGCGGTGATGAAAAAGAGCCGCGGCAAGGCCAATCCGCGCCGGATGAACGAAATTTTGGTGGAGTTGCTAAGTAAATAGCGTTCATCTAAAAGGTTTTAAAAAGCGGGGTAGGCACAACGGCCTGCCCCGCTCTTTGCTTTTTCATCAAGCCTCCTAATGCCGCTGTGTTGAACAGCAAACGGCGAACAACGAGCAACGAAACGGCACAACGGCGAAAGCGGTTGAGATCCCCGATAGAAACACTCGGGGATGACGACGTTTTACAACGGCGTGTCTTATCCACATCGTCATTCCCGAAGGTTGGTATCGGGAATCTCAGCCTTATTGGTCTTTTTACATTTTTTCTTTTTGTCGTCGTAGAAGTTGGCTCCTTATTTTAAAACACTTGCCTAATGTTTTTTTTTTGCTAAATTTTGTTTGTAGGGAAAA
>CAVDMZ010000075.1:6147-6755 GCA_963610115.1 Duodenibacillus sp. | reverse complement strand
GTACATAATATTGGGAGAGTTTCATTTTTATTTTCCTTTATAATTATAGTATGGGTATGGGAAGTCCTATTTTTTCTAAGGGCAAATATTCAAAATAGTAATAGCAATGAACAGAATGGATATAATCCAAGACATCTCTATATTCTGGTTTGCGAAACCAGTCACTCAGAATATAGATATATTCCACATCTATATTGAGTTGAGAAAGTAGCTTTTGATATTGCTTTCGTTTGAAATCACATGTTTGCAGTTTTTCATCGACAGACCCAGCAACCTGTTGAAATTTAACCTCTATGATGTAGAGTGTATTTTTTATAATTACGAAAATAGAATCGTCTGGTAAAAGTCTCTTTGATATAATGTTTTTCCAGTTAATACCATGTTCATCCAAGAATTTATAAAAAGCATATTTTTTATATGTTCTTGCCACTTCTTCTCCTTTAAATTTAACAATATTTCCATCTACGGAGTAGTCTTTTTGTTTGGATAAAAAGGTCAAAATATCCGTCTTTCCTTCAAATGCTAACCCCGTTTTGGTATTTGCACCACCAATTCCACCTGTTTTCATAAGTTATTTCCTATTTTTCAATTCTTGGTATCTCTTTATC
>CAVDMZ010000075.1:0-6137 GCA_963610115.1 Duodenibacillus sp. | reverse complement strand
CTTTATTGACAGATTGAGATACTTTTCTTCAATATCAATTCCAATAAACTTCCTTTGGTAATGAAATGCTGCCAATCCTGTCGTTGAACTACCCGTAAATGGGTCTAGAATGAGATCTTCAGGATTTGTGCTGGCCAATACAATGCGTCTGAGTAAGTCAAAAGGTTTTTGTGTCGGATGCTTTCCAAAGGTCTTTTCCGATGCTTTAGGGGTATTTATTGCCCATACAGAGCGCATTTGCAAATGGGGCTTTTTTAAGAAATCTGTTTCCCATTGGCCGTTTTTCATGGAGTCGTAATTGAATGTATGCCTAGCTTGTTTGTCTTTTCTTGCCCAAATGAGAGTTTCGTGGCTGGCTGTGAAAAAACGGCAGCTCAAATTAGGGGCGGCATTTGGCTTAAACCAAGCAATGTCGTTTAAAATATGGTACCCATTTCTTTGTAGGGCAAAACCACACTGATAAATAGAATGATATGTGCCACTGATCCAAATGGTTCCTGTTGGTTTTAGAACGCGTTTGCAACTAGTAATCCATTCATTTTGAAATTTGAAATCCTCATCGAAGCCGTTGCTTTTGTCCCATAATCCTTTGTTGACACATACCCTTTTTCCGGATTGGACAGAAAAGCCTCCATTGGATAACATGTAAGGGGGATCGGCAAAAATCATATCAATGGAATTTGCAGGAATTTGTTTCAGTATGTCCAAGCAATTTCCGTGATATAGGGTGAAGTTTGTATCTTTAAAAAAGGGGACCATTTTTTCCTTCTGTATGAGATTGTTTGCCAAATTGGCGGATTTTTTCAATTAAAAAATCCACCCATTTTTCTTGGGGCAATTTAAACAGGGTTTGGCCTTTTTCAAAGTAAAGCCCTTCCCCGCATCCGCCGGCAATGCCAAAGGCCGCGTCGCGCGCTTCGCCGGGGCCGTTGACCGCGCAGCCCATAACGGCAATTTTAAGCCCGCTGGACAGCCGCAGCAGTTCCTGGTCGGAATAAATGCGTTTTTCCAGCTCTTTGACCGTGCCGGTTACATCCACTTGGGTGCGGCCGCAGGTCGGGCAGGAAATCAAATTCGGGCCGTATTGGCGCAGGTGCAGGGCCTTTAAAATTTCATAAGCGGTGCGCACTTGCAGGGCCGGATCCTCGGTCAAGGACACCCGAATGGTGGCCCCGATGTCTTTTTGCAGCAGTGTCCCCAGCGCAATGGCGCTTTTGACCGTACCGCTTAAAAAGCTGCCCGCTTCAGTCAGCCCGATGTGCAGCGGAATGTCGCTTTGGCTGGCAAAAAGTTCATTGGCCTTGAGGGTGCGCGAAAAATCATCGGATTTGAGCGACACCACCACATTTTTAAAATTTAATTGCTCTAAAATATTGGCTTGTTCCAAGGCTTCATGCACCATCACTTCGGCCCATTTGTCGTCGGAAAAATCCACCTGCCCGGCCACGCTTTTAAGGTATTTGACCGATCCGGCGTTGACCCCGATGCGAATGGCCACCCCGTGGTCTAAACAGGCCTTGACGACCTCTTTGGTGTTGGCTATCGCGCCAATGTTGCCGGGGTTGATACGCACTTTGTCCACGCCCTGTTTGACCGCTTCTAAGGCCAGTTTGTAATCAAAATGAATATCGGCTACCAGCGGGCTGTGGATGCGCTTTTTAATTTCGCCCAGGGCCAAGGCGGCCTGCAGGTCCGGCACGGCCACGCGGTTGATTTCGCAGCCGGCATTTTCCAGTGCGCAAATTTGCGCGGCGGTGGCTTGCGGGTTACGCGTATCGGTGTTGCACATGCTCTGCACGCGCACGGGGTGCCCGGTGCCGAGGGTGTACGGTCCTACTTTTACTTCTCTGGTTTTGTACATTATTTTCCTTCCTGCGCGGGGGCGGGGGCCTCCGGCGCGTCCGCCCGGGTTTGCACCGCGGCGGCTTTGGGTTTAAAGAATATGCGCTTAATGTCTGCGTACGAGGCGTAAAGCACTAAAATCATCAAAAGGTAAAAACCTACATTGGCCGCGCGCAGAATGGCCTTGGTGGAGGGGAGTTTGCCCGTCAGCCCTTCCCAAAGATAGACCAGCGCGTAGCCGCCGTCTAAAATGGGAATGGGAAAGAGATTAAACATCCCCACCGCCAAAGACAGCATAGCAATTAAAAAGACGAAATCCAGCAGGCCGCGGTGCACCGATTTGTGAATGATATTGACTATGCCAATCGGTCCGGCCAAATCCGGCGCTTTTTTGTGTGTAACGCTTTGCCACAGCGATTGCAGTGAAAATTTTGTCCAGTACCAGCATTGGTACACGCCCAATCCCGCCGCTGCCCACGGGCTGACGGGGGTAAACTGGGCTTGTACCGCTATCCCCAAAAGGTGGGGTTTGTCTGCGGAAAAGTCCGCCGCGGCGGCCGTAAACGGCCGGGTTTGTCCGTCGCGCAGGACGGTCAGTTTCAAATCGCCTTGGCGTTTTTGCAGGGCCTCGGTCAGCTCCTTCCAGTTGGCCACGGGGACGCCGTCTATCGCGGTAATGCGATCCCCGGCTTGCAGGCCGGCCTTTTGGGCGGGGTAGCCTTGCACGGCTTCGCCCACGACGGGGGCCAGTTGGACGGGGTCGGTTTGCGGCATACCCTTGATATAAATCAAAACGGAAAAAATCACCGCCGCCAGCAGATAGTTAAACAGCGCGCCGTTGACCACCATAAAAAACTTGGCGTACCACTTTTTGGCGGCGAATTCATCGGCGTGCGGGGGCTCTTTGGCGCCGTCCTCTACAAACATTTGGCCCTTGGGCTCTACAAAGCCGCCAAAGGGAATGGCCCGCAGCTGAAAATCGGTTCCCCGGGCGGATTTTTTATGCCAAAGGATTTTGCCAAAGCCAAAAGAAAACTCCTTTACGCCAATTCCCGTCAAGCGGCAGGCGATAAAATGCCCAAACTCATGCACGATGACAATGGGGCTTAATACGATGATTACGGCGAGAATAGAGAGCAGCATAAATCTCCTATAAAATGACCTTTTTGTATTTCTTTTCCGCCAAGTGCACGCGGGCTTGTTCGCGGCCCCAGGCATCGGCCTCGGCCGCCTGGTGCAAGGTCACGCGGCCCGGGCGGCTGAAGGTTTGCTTGAGCACGCTGTAAATCAGCTTGGCAATATCGGTAAACTTGATCTGTCCCTTTAAAAACGCGTCCACCGCCACCTCATCGGCCGCGCTGAGCACCGCCGGAAAGATACCACCCTTGGCCTGCGCACTCAGGGCCAGCTGCAAGCAAGGGAAACGCTCAAAATCCGGCTCAAAAAATTCCAGTTTTTGTGCTTGGAACAGGTTGAGCGGCTGTACGGGGCTGGGCATACGTTTGGGATAGGTAACGGCGTATTGAATAGGGACGCGCATATCCGGCTCGCTCATTTCGGCCAAAATGGCGCCGTCCACATATTCCACCGCGGAGTGGATGAGCGATTGGGGATGAATGACAATCTGCACCTTTTCTTGGGGCAGATGAAACAAATTCATAATTTCTATAGCCTCAAACCCCTTGTTCATCAAGGTGGCAGAATCTATGGTAATTTTCTTGCCCATTTTCCAGCGGGGGTGGTTCAAGGCTTCGGCCGGAGTGACGGTAGATAAGGCCTTTTTCCGCCGGGCAAAGGGTCCGCCCGAGGCCGTCAAAAAGACGCGGGAAATGGATTCGTGGGCGCTGTGGTAACTGCGCGCGTCGGTGCCTTCCATACACTGGAAGATAGCTGACGGCTCGCTGTCCACCGGGATGAGGGTGGCATTCCAACGCTGGCATTCCTGCATAATGGTTTGTCCGGCCATAACCATAGGCTCTTTATTGGCTAAAGCAATTGTTTTGCCGGCCTTGATAGCGGCCACCAACGGTTGAAAGCCTACCGCGCCCACCAGCCCGTTGACCACCAAATCGGCGGAGGGGAGCGAGGCCAAAAAGGTCAAGCTCTCCATTTCCGGGGGGAGCAGCTGGGTGCCCTTGGGCATTTGCGGCTTTAAAATCCCGTAGCTTTCCGGGTCCAGCACGGCGGCGAAGCGGGGTTTAAATTGGTGTACTTGCGCCAAAAACAGCTCCGTATTGCGGTGGGCGGTTAGAGCCAAAATACGGTACGGCGCACCCAAGCGCGCCACTACATCTAATGTAGAGGTGCCAATAGAACCCGTAGAACCTAGTACGATGATATTTTTCATTGGAGCAGGTAAATCACTACATAGTAAAAAATAGGCGCCAGCAACAGGTAGGAATCAAAGCGGTCCAGGAACCCGCCGTGTCCCGGCAACAAATTAGAGGAATCCTTTACCCCGGTACTGCGTTTGATGAGCGATTCGGACAAGTCCGACACTTGTCCCACCACCGCCACCAGCAGGCCCAGCCATACCGCGGCATGCACACTCAAAAAGGTAGGCAAGAACAAATGCCGCATAAGCAAGGCTCCGCCCACGGCCAATAGGGTTCCGCCCACGGCCCCTTCCCATGTTTTTTTGGGGCTGACTTCTTTGTTTAATTTATGGCGGCCCAAAAAGCGGCCTGTAAAATAGGCCCCGGTATCGCAAACCCATACGGTAATCATCATAAACAGCGTGAGGTATTCGCCGTATTGGGCAATATCGCGGATGTTAATCAAATGGGCCAAGGACCACGGAATCAAAAATACGCCGATGAAGGTGTTGGCGGTGCGGTCCCAGCTGCGGTGCGGTGTGAGTACCTCTATAAACAAGACCCCGAAGATGACCACGCTGACGGCAAAGGGATAGAGATTATCGGGCCCTTGCAGTGCAGGCAAGGTCCCCCGGCCCAAAATGGCCACGGCGGCCATAAGCAAGCCAAAGAAGAGCAAGGAAAACAAATGTACGGGTTTTTTCCCGGCGCGCAGGACCAAGCCGTATTCGTACAGACACAGGCCTATGACGCCGGCCGTAAAGGCCATATAAACCAAACCGCCCAAGTGAATAGCGGCGAGCACAACAGGAATGCCAATGATGGCGGTTAAGATACGGGGTAATAGCATATACTTAGATTTTAGCATATTATTTCCGCCGTCTTGTCAGACTTGCGGAAAAAGCCCCCGGGTTGGAGCCGGGGGCGCGTTTACTGGTATTTTTTAATAAAGTCCTCTTTGAAACTTTTAAAGGTGCCTTCGGTAATGGCGGCACGGACCCGCTCCATGGTGCGGGTAAGGAAACGGATATTGTGCATGGAGAGCAGCCGGTGGCTGGTCAGCTCCCCGCTGCGGAACAGGTGGCTTAAATACGCCCGGGTGTAATTGCGGCAGGCAAAGCAATCGCACTGCGTGTCCAAGGGGCGTTCGTCTAGGCGGAAGCAAGCGTTTTTGATGTTGAGGCGGCCTTCGTCGGTCATCACCATTCCGTTGCGGGCCACGCGCGTGGGCCACACGCAATCAAACATATCCACGCCGCGCTCTATACAGTTTAAAATTTCCACCGGGGTGCCCAGCCCCATAAAATAGCGGGGCTTGCTTTCTGGCAAGTGGTCGGTTACGGCCAAAACGGACTCGTTCATTTGTTCGGCGGTTTCCCCCAAGGACAGCCCCCCAATGCAATAGCCGTGCGTGGGCAAGGCGGCCATATGCAGGGCCGCTTCCTTGCGCAAATCGGGGAAAATGGCCCCTTGGATAATGCCAAATAAAAGGGAGTTGCCCACGCAGTAGGATCCGTTCTCCGTGCGGGTAATGTCTTGCACGGGGACGGTCTTTTGGTAGGCTTGTGCGGCGCGTTCGGCCCAGCGTTTGGTTTGCTCCAGGGCGGTGCGGGCATCGTGTTTGGCCGGGTCTTTGGCGTGAATGCACACATCCAGCATGGTCCAAATGTCTGAGCCGATTTCACTTTCAAATTGAATGACGTTTTCCGGCGTGAAGAGGTGTTTGCTTCCGTCGTGGTGGGAGCGGAACAGCACCCCTTCTTCGCTGATTTTGCGAAACTGCGACAGGCTGTATACTTGAAATCCGCCCGAATCGGTCAAAATGCTGCCGTCCCATTTCATAAATTTGTGCAGCCCGCCCAACTGTTTGAGCGTTTGGGTGCCGGGGCGCAAATACAAATGGTAGGTGTTGGAGAGCAGACACTGGGCGTGTACTTCGCGCAGATCGGCCGAGGTCAGCGCCTTGACGCTGGCTTGCGT
>CAVDMZ010000074.1:0-6898 GCA_963610115.1 Duodenibacillus sp. | reverse complement strand
GCGGGATTTGAACCCACGACCTCACGGTCCCGAACCGTGCGCGCTACCAGCTGCGCTACGCCCCGTAAAATGGCAGTGAAGTGAAAAATGGTCGGGGAAGCGGGAATCGAACCCGCGGTCTCTCGCACCCCAAGCGAGCACTCTACCACTGAGCCATTCCCCGGAAAAATTTTCAATTTATTTTACTGCCGTACATATATTTTAGCATTCTTTTAGCAGTTGTGAAAGGATTTCTTTAATTTCCGAGAGGAATTTTACGTCCACCCCTGCTTTTTGGGGCCCGCCGCCGCAGGCCGGTGCATATTTAGAGAGCTGTTTTTTGGCCCCTTCTAAGGTCAATTTGTGTTTGTAAATTAAATCCTTAATCTTTAAAATGGTATAGACATCCTCTTTGGTGTAGCGGCGGTGGCCGCTTTCCAAGCGAATGGGTTTAATCAGGCCAAATTCCGCTTCCCAGTAGCGCACGGAATACTCCGGCACGCCGGTAATGCGTTTCACGTCGCCGATGCTAAAATAATCTTTTTGCTGAAGCTCTTCCATTCCCATAAAATTATTATAGCAAACGTGTGGAAAGGAAGGAACATATAAAGGACGGGCCCGGAAAGGGAAGGCGCGGGCAGCGGGGGAAAAGACAACCCCCGCCCAAGGGCGGGGGTTGCTCCGGCCAAACAAAACTTACAGCAATTTAGAGGCCAAGTCCGCCAGGCGGCTGCGCTCGGTCTTGGTAAAGGTAATGTGCCCGTGCGTGGGCTGGCCCTTGAGGCGGTCCACCAAATAGGTCAGGCCGTTGGATTCAATGTCCAAATACGGCGTGTCAATTTGGTACGGGTCGCCCGTAACGACGATTTTGGTGCCCTCTCCCGCGCGGGTCAAAATGGTCTTCATCTCGTGCGGGGTCAGGTTTTGGGCGTCGTCCACAATCATATATTGCCGCGGCAAGGAGCGCCCGCGCATGTGCGTAACGGAGGCGATTTCAATTTTGCCGCTGTCCAATAAATAATGCGCTTTCTCCTCTCCCTCATCGGGGTTTTTGTGGTCGGCCAAGAAGGCCAAGTTGTCATAAATAGCCCCCATCCACGCTTCCAATTTTTCCTCTTTGGTGCCCGGCAAAAAGCCCAAATCCTTGCCCACGGGCACAATGGAGCGGCACACCACCATGCGGCGGTAGGCGTTCTCGTCCAGGGTGCGCTGCAGGCCCGTGGCCAAGGTCAGCAGGGTTTTGCCCGTGCCGGCGGTGCCGACCAGGGTAACAATGTCCAGGCTGTCGTCTAACAACAGCTCCATGGCAAAGCGCTGCTCCTTGTTGAGCGGCTTAATGCCCCACGCCACCGGGTCTTGGGCCGAAAGCGGGCGCAGCACCGATTCGCCGTTGTTGGCCACGCGGCCCATGGCGGATTTTTTGCTGCCGTCATCGGCTTTTAAGATCAAAAACTGGTTGGGAAAGTAGAGGTTTTTATCCAACGGCAATTTTTTGTCGCGGTAAAAGGCATCAATTTGCGCCGCGGCCACCGTTACCTCGGCCACGCCGGTGTAAAGCTCGTCAATATTGACCTTGTCGGAAGTGTAATCCTGCGCCGACAGGCCCAGCGCCTCGGCCTTGAGGCGCATATTGATGTCTTTGGTTACCACAAACACCGGGCTTTGGTTCTTTTTGTAGGAGCCCTCTTTTTTGGCCATGGTGTAGGCGATGTTTAAAATGGAATTGTCCGATTTGTTAAACGAAAAAACTTGCGGCAAAATATTGGGCCGGTCCAGCTCTATCTTCAGCGTGCCGCCTTTGGGCAGTTTGACCCCTTCGTTCAGACGGCCGTTTTGGCGCAGTGCATCCAACTCACGCGAGACCATACGGGCGTTTTTACCGCGGGTGTCTCCCTCGCTTTTAAAATTGTCCAGCTCCTCTATGACGACCATGGGGATAACGACATCGTTGTCCTCAAACGCATAGATAGAGTTTACGTCGTGCAGCAGTACATTGGTGTCTAGGATAAATGTTTTCTTCATGATGTTCACCTCGGGCCGTCCTCACATCGGCGGGTTATTTATAGTATAAGGTTTATGCGGCATTTTAGCAAGTGTTTTTCGGCGGTCCCGCCCGGTGCTTACAAGCAGGCGGATTAATTGCTATAACATATATATGAAATATCTTTGCATCCACGGACACTTTTATCAACCCCCGCGCGAAAACGCTTGGCTGGAGGAAATAGAAATCCAAGACAGCGCGGCCCCGTATCACGATTGGAACGCCCGCATCAGCGCAGAATGTTACGGACCCAACGCCCTTGCGCGTGTGCTTAACGCAAAGGGGGAACTGACCGATTTGGTGAACAATTATGCCCACATCAGCTTTAACTTCGGGCCTACCTTGCTCTCTTGGATGCAGCGCCATGCCCCGCAGGTATATCAGGCCATTTTGGCGGCGGACAAACGCAGCCAAACGCTTTTTAACGGCCACGGCTCGGCGATTGCGCAGGTGTACAATCACGTCATTATGCCGCTGGCCAATGCGCGCGATAAAGAGACGCAGGTAAAATGGGGGCTTTATGATTTTCAAACCCGTTTCGGCCGCCGGCCGGAGGCCATGTGGCTGGCCGAGACCGCCTGCAACAGCGACACCTTAGAGGTGTTGGCCGCGCACGGGATGAAGTACGTTATTTTGGCCCCGGGCCAATGCGCCCGCGTGCGTAAAATCGGCGAGAAAACTTGGACCGACGTGTCCGGCGCGCGGGTGGACCCCAAGCGGGCCTACCAGTGTAATTTGCCTTCGGGCAAAAAAATCGCTCTGTTTTTTTACGACGGGCCTATTTCCCAAGGTATTGCCTTTTCAGACACCCTCAAAAGCGGCGAAAATTTTGCCGGGCGGCTGACGGGCGCGTTTGATCCGGCCGGGGGAGAGGGACAGCTGGTACACATCGCCACCGACGGGGAAACCTACGGACATCACCAGAAATTTGCCGATATGGCCCTGGCCTATTGTTTAAAATACGTCAAGGAATTGCCCGACGTAAATATGACCGTGTACGGGGAGTATTTGGAAAAATATCCCCCGCAGTACGAAGCGCAAATCATTGAAAATACATCGTGGAGCTGCTTTCACGGGGTGGAGCGCTGGCGCAAGGATTGCGGCTGCAACTCCGGCGGACATCCGGGCTGGCACCAAAAATGGCGCGCGCCCCTGCGCGAGGCATTGGATTTTATCCGCGATGAAATGGCTGCCACATTTGAAACGAAAGGCCGCGCGTATTTCAAGGATCCTTGGGCCGCGCGGAATGACTATATTGCATTGATTTTAGACCGCAGTTTGGACGCGCAGCACCGCTTCTTTTTGCGCCATGCCACGGAAAAGGCTTGGACGGACCGCCCCGGGGCTTTGGCTCTGCTGGAAATGCAGCGCAATGCCCTGCTGATGTACACCAGCTGCGGGTGGTTCTTTGACGAAATCAGCGGCCTGGAGACCGTGCAGATTTTGCAGTATGCCTGCCGCGCGCTGGAGTTGCACCGCCGCGCGGGCGGGGCGGATTTGGAGCCGGAATTTATGAAGAAATTGGCACAGGCTCCCAGTAACTTGAAGGATCTGCAAAACGGGGCGAAGGTGTATGAGCGGTTTGTCAAACCCTCGGCCATGCCCGCGCCCAAGGTGGCCCTGCAGCAGGTGTTGCCCTCTTTGGTGGGGAAAAAGCCCGGTACTGCCGCCGCGTGCGCGTATGAAACTTCACGCTTGGATTGCCGCTGTGTGGACCCGGAAGAGGGCCATTTGCGCTATGGGAGCCTGTGGCTTAAAAACCGGGTTACGCTGGAGGAGGACGAACTTTTATTTGCGGTATGCCAAAGCCACGGCACGCACCTGACCTGCGGGGCGGCCTACGCGCACGAGCTGACAAAGGACGCTGTTTACGCGGCGTTGGAGCAAGCCGCGCGGCAAGATTTGGATAGTGTTCACGCGCAGATTGCCCAGCAGTTTAAGACCTGCTATCCGTTTGCCTCTTTGTTTAAGGATGCCCAGCGCGCGGTGGTGGATGCGGTGCTGTCTGGGTTGGCGCAAAAAACGGGAGAGGATTTTGCCCGCATTTTTGACAAGCAATATCCGCTGGTGCGCGGTCTTAAATATATTGGCGCGCCGCTTCCGCCGGCTTTTATGACGGTGGCCGACTATGTGCTGACCTCTGATTTGCAGGCGGAACTGGGCCGCGACAGCGTGGACTTAAACGCCTTGGAGGAATTGATGGATGATGTGCATACCTTGGGCCTGCACCCGGATGCAGAGCGGCTGCGTGCCGCCGCGGGGCAAAAGCTACTGGCGTATGCGCAGGCCTTTGAGCGGGCCCCGCAGGACCTGCCCGCGGCTGTTAAAATGCTGGAGTTTTTAAACTATATGGATATTTTTGGTTTTGTGCCGGATTTGACCGCCGCCCAAACGGCGGTGTTTCGGGGCTTGCAGCGCTTGGCGCCGCCCCAGCGGGCCAAGAGTATTTTAAAGGCCTTGTGCCGCAAATTAAAAATAGCCTTGTAAAGACAGCAAATCCCCGCCTGAAACGGCGGGGATTTTACGCACTCGTAAACGGCCAAATACTGAGAACGGTTGGCATCCCTGAGGGGGACGCCAAAGAATGACGGCCTTTTATAAACGGCGACTATCGTATCTCTATTTTTCTTTCTTACACAAACGGTTGATCAGCACGGACACCGCGCCATCTCCGGTAACATTGCACGCCGTACCGAAAGAGTCCATAGCGATATACAGCGCAATCATCAGCCCCAGCATTTGTTCGTTAAAGCCCAGCATCTTTTGCAACACCCCTAGCGAAGCCATAATTGCACCGCCCGGCACTCCGGGCCCGGCCATAATGGAAATACCCAGCATACAAATAAACCCGGCAAATTGCCAAAAGTGTAGTTCGCCCCCGCTCAGCAATACCACGGCCATGGCGCAGGCGGTAATCTTTACCGTACTGCCCGACATATGAATATTGGCGCACAGCGGCACGGTAAAGCTGGCCACGTCATCGCGCACGCCCAGTTTTTTGGTTTGCTCGTAGGTAACGGGAATGGTCGCCGCTGAAGAGGCCGTCCCCAACGCCGTAAAATAAGCCGGGAGCATGGTCTTTAATAACGTGAAGGGGTTTTTATGCGCGGCCCAGCCCGCCAGTGAAAATTGAATCAACAGCACCGCCAAGGTAATGATAAAAATCAGCACGATAATTTTGGCAAACACGCCCAGCACCGCCGCAACTTGGCCGTTGACCGTCATATTCAAAAAAATGCCAAAGATGTACAGCGGCAGCAGCGGGATAATCACCGCTGAGATGACGCGGTAGATAATTTCGCGGAAGTCCTGCATGGCATTTTTAAGCGTATGCCCGTTGATAAAGGCCATTCCCAACCCCAGCGCAAAGGCCAGCACCAAGGCGGAGGTTACGTCAAACAGCGGGGCAATCGGCAGATGAAAATACGGCAGTAACTCCTGCGGCTGTGTAAATGCTGCCAAAGAGGCCGAAGGGTCCAACACAAACGGAAATGAAAGAACGGCCACCCCGAAAGTAAAAAATCCGGCAAACAGCGTAAACCCGTACGAGAGCAGCACGGTAAAAAGCAGCAGACGCCCGGCGCCGCGGCCCAAGTCCGCAATGCCGGGGGCGATAAGCCCCAAAATCAGCAGCGGCACAAGGAAACTTAAAAACTGGCCGAACAAGTCATTAAAGGTTAAAAACAACCGCACCAACCCTTGCGGGAAAAACAACCCGCACACAATACCCAGCACAATGCCCGCCACCACACGCGGCAGCAGACCCAACGGTTTTTTCTTTGCCATATGCACCTCCGGGGATGAATATATTATACCTAATCCGTCCCGGCCGGGTTTTTGGTAAAATAAATATTATGCGTGTAACCATTCACATAGATGGCGGCAGCCGCGGCAATCCGGGCCCGGGGGCGTCTGCCTATGTCATCAAAAGCACCGACGGACGGATTTTGGCGCAAGAGGGATATTTCATCCCTCATTGTACCAACAATCAGGCCGAATATACCGCTTTGCGTTTGGCGCTGGTTAAATCGGCCGAGTTGGGGGCCACCCAGCTGGAGATTATTTCCGATTCGCTGCTGCTGGTCAAACAATATTTGGGCGAGTACAAAATCAAAAACCCGGATTTGGCCGCACGCATGGCGGAGATACGCATTTTGGCGCGGCCTTTTCATATCGTCATCCGCCACGTACTGCGCCACTTAAACAAAGAGCCAGATGCCCTGGCCAACAAGGCCATGGATTTAAAACAATCGGTGGGATTTAATCCCATTGTCCATTTGCCGCCGGCCTGTGTGGCGGGGACGGTCCCGCAGGACGACACGGTCAACGGCGTTCCGGTCGCCCCAGTCGTACGGGAGCCTGCGCCCGCGCCGGCCCAAAAAAACAAAAAGGGGCCCGCGCCGCAGCCCTCTTTGTTTGACGATTGGTAAGATTTGACGGTTCAGAGAGCCGCCTCCGGCCCCGCGCCGGGGGAGGAACTTCCGGACTCCACAGGGAAACGCGCCGCCCGAAAGGGCGGGCCGCCCGGGGTCAAACCCGTGCGGACGGAAAGTGCCACAGAAAATAAACCGCCTTCGGGCAAGGGTGAAAAGGTGCGGTAAGAGCGCACCGCGCACAAGGCAACGCGTGCGGCAGGGTAAACCCCGCGCGGAGCAAGGCCAAATATGCCCATATGTGTCCCGCATTGGTTGGCAGAGTAGGCCGCTTAGAGTAATGGTTCTCACGGGCCGCAAGGCCCGACAGAATCTGGGGTATGAACCGTCAACGAATAATGAACCCCCCGGCTTTTTTGAGCCGGGGGGTTTCGCCGGAAGAACAACGGGAAAATGGAAGATGCTGAGCAAAGACACCTCAGCACGACCCTAGTTTTTATGAACG
>CAVDMZ010000073.1:0-6925 GCA_963610115.1 Duodenibacillus sp. | reverse complement strand
GACGAGCAACTGGGTAAATGCACAAGCTAACACGCCCCGCAAAGACCGCTTGGTAACAAGTAGCAGTTATTTAGATGTCCCTAAAGAATGGCTAGGTGATGCTTTTTTCAGAGAAGCAGAGCACCAAAAGGAAACAAACGAACTTCTTTACCGGCACATCTATTTAGGGGAAGTTACGGGAACGGGCGGAGCTATATTTCCTAATGCTTGCAGCCGTGATATAACGGAAGAGGAGATAGCACAATTTGACAACTTGCGCCAAGGGCTGGATTGGGGATATGTAAACGACCCTTTTTGCTTTGTTAAATTGCATTATGATTATACGCGGCGGGACGTTTATATTTTTGATGAAATTTACGGCACTGGTATAAGCAACCGCGACGCCATAGCAAAGGTAGACGTCTTGGCATACCCGTATCAGCCGATTTATGCTGACAGTGCCGAGCCCAAGAGTATTAGGGAATTTAAGGACGCGGGGCTCTATGTAAAAGAGGCAGACAAAGGGCCGGGAAGCGTGGAGTTTGGGGTAAAGTTTTTACAAGGGCTTTCGCATATTTACATAGACCCGCACCGCTGCCCCAATGCTTGGCGCGAGTTTAGTTTATACGAGCTGGAAAAGGACCGAAATGGGGAATGGAAACACGAGCCCCCGGATAAGAACAATCATAGCATTGACGCAACACGCTATGCCCTATGTAAGGACAATTTGACATGGTAAAATTGACTGACTTATTCAAAAGAAAATCACAGAAAAAAGCCACTCCGGCCCCCAAGCCCGAGGCGGCGTTTGACCGCTTTTTGCAACTACAGGAAGAGCAGGCGGCTGACTTTTGGTCAGAGGGGAAAATGACCAAGGCCGAGCAAGACGAAATGCTACGTAAAGCCTTTCCTGTGCAAAAGGCGGCACTGTCGGACGCGCAGACAGGTACGCACGCCATGGATGAGGATTTCGGATTTTCCCAAATGCGCGGGCTGGTAACGGATGCTGCGCGCAGTGATGACCGTATTTTTCGTTTTTATGGAAAACATTCTTTTTTAGGGTGGCAGATTTTAGCGTTGCTCAATCAGAATTGGCTTATTTCCAACGCGTGCTCTATACCTGCCGACGACGCGGTACGCCCGGGCTGGAAGAATGTTATAAAAAGTGAGAGCGGCGAGGATTTGGACAGCGCGGAGCTGACCGGCACCACCCTTAAAAAGTATCACCTAGCAGAAAAATGCCGCCAACATACCAAAAACTCCCGCGTTTTTGGGGTTTCTTACGCTCTTTTTGCTATTGACGGCATAGACTATAGCAAGCCCTTTAATTTAGACGGCGTAGGCCCGGGCAGCTTTAAGGGCATTAGCGTGATAGACCCCATATGGGTAACTCCGCAATGGAGCGCGGGCGCGTTGAACAACCCCTCCAGCCCTACTTTTTATGAGCCAACATACTACAATATCAACGGGCTGGGACGCGTACACGCAAGCCACTTCATCAAGCTGGTACACGAAGAAGTTCCGGACTTGCTAAAGCCCTCTTATTATTTTGGCGGGCTCTCTCTGTCCCAAGAACTCTACGAGCGCGTCTATGCGGCGGAAAGAACGGCCAACGAGGCCCCGCTTTTGGCGCTGACCAAGCGTCTTTTGGTGTTGCCTACCAATTTGAAAGCTTTAGCCTCAAAGCCAAAAATGGCTTGGGACTTGATTAAAATGCTGGTCTTTGGGCGGGACAATCAAGGCATTTATTTTACAGAAGAAGGAGAAAAGAGCGCGGTTCATCAAATTGACACGTCGCTGTCTGATTTGGACGATGTTATTATGTCGCAATATCAGCTAGTGGCGGCCATAGCGCGCATACCGGCGCACAAGCTCCTAAAAACCGACCCCAAGGGCTTAAATAACAACGGCGACTATGCCATAAAGGATTATAACCAAGAATTGCAATCTTTGCAGGAAAAAGCACTCCGCCCGCTCATTGAGCGCGCAAACGCTGTTTCTATGCGCTCTGACTTCCCTGAGATTAAAGGAGTGAAAGAAATCACAACAGAATTTAACCCCATTGATATGCCGACTGAGCAAGAAAAGGCTAATGTAGAAAATCTGCAAGCGCAGGCGGCGTCTGCCTTGGTGGCGGCTGGCATTTTAAGCCCGGAAGAGGTGCGCAAAGCCTTGCGTGCTGAAAAGGGCGGCAAATACGCCGATATTGACCCGGAATTGCCCGCAGAAGAGGTGCCGGAGGACTTGGATATGCCGGACGATGAAAACGGCCCGCAAACGCCAAATACGGAAGAGTAAAAAGATTTTTAAGTATGAACAAAAAGAAAAAAGAACAAATCCTAGTAGGCAAGCCACTGATACCCAACGCAGGGGTGCGTACGTGGTATACTAAGAAACTTAATGATTTAGTAGCCAAAATGGACGAGCGCACGCGCCGGGAAGTGTTGGATATTTTCCGCGAGGCAGAAAAAAAGGGCGGTAGCGTGGAAAGCCAAGAGCGTATCTTGCTCAACAAGCTGGAAGGCTTTTATGTGGATTTGTTTAAGCGCAAGGCCAAGGAGTTAGGGCAAGCTATGGTAAGCAAGCAAAATCACAGTGTTTCGGCCGCATTACGGGCCAGTATTGCGGGCTTTGTGGGAAAGCAGGCTTTTATGCCTGTAAAGACCCTAAAACTATCCGGCGCGGTACTTAAAGATTTTAAAGGCTCTGTTAACCAAAACGTAAACCTTATCCGCTCCTTGCAGAGTGAGTATTTTACTCGCATTAAGGGGGCGGTCTACCGGGCTATTATAGACGGGCAAGGCTCCGGCTACTTGCGGGATGAGCTGCTCAAATACGGGGCGGCCGGAAAGCGCCGTGCGCGCAATATTGCCAAGGACCAAACGCACAAGGCTTACGAGGCCCTCTCCCGCGCTAGAATGAAAGAGGCAGGCTTGCAATATTGGCAATGGGAACACGGCGGCGGTACTAAAACAGTAAGACATTTTCATATTTTAGACGTTAAAAAAGGGGGACTAAATCACAGCATACACAAAATAGGCGAAAAAGCCTATGACAAGACCAAAGGCATAGAGCGGGAAATTTTACCCGGAGAATTGCCCTTTTGCACTTGTCGTATGCGCCCTGTGATTATGTTTGATTAATTATGAAACAAATAGACCACAACCAATTTTGGCTCATTAAAGACAACCCAATCACCAAGGCGGGGGTGTTCCCATATTTGGGTAAACAAATCAGCCCGTCGCTGGACCCGGACCGCATTTATCAGGTGTATCGCCCGCCAGAGGAAATAAAAAAGGCGGTAGACACGTTTAAGCTAGTCCCATTAGTGGATAACCATACTATGCTGGGGCCTGATTTTACCCCTGCCGAACAAAAGGGCGTGCACGGGGTACTTGGAGAAGATATTAAAGAAAAGAACGGCACGCTGTTTGCGGACGTGAAAATCTTTTCTGAGCAGCTCAAACGGGAAATACAGGACGGCAAAAAAGAGCTTTCTTTGGGGTACTTTTGCAAGTATGATTTGACCCCCGGGCAGTACAACGGAATGCACTACGACGCAGTGCAACGTGATTTGAAGGGCAATCATATTGCCTTGGTGGATAATGGGCGTATGGGGCACGATGTGCGCGTTATGGACGCCATGGCATTTGACGCGTTGGATATTGTGGGCCCTATGGATGAAAACCCAAATCATAGCCCCAAAAACGGACAATTTGTATCAGGCTGTAGCTTAGGCAAAGATACGCGTAAACAAAATCCCCACAATGGGGCTAAAGTAGGAAATTTGCAAGCCAAAAATTTAAGTAGTACAACTCACGGGGTTGGCGGTAAAGACGCCGCCCCCGGAAAGGAGAACAAAAGAATGGATAAAGTAAAACAAGCCATTGAGGCAATTAAGGCCCTGTTCGCCGACCCCGAAGAAGGGGACAAAGACGGCAAACTGTCCGAAATCCTCGGCGTATTGGCTCCGGCCGCGCATGGGGATGATGAAGGCTCCAAAGACGAAGAAGTGGATAAGCGGGCGCTTGGCTCTGCCGACGATGACGGTGTAGACCCGCTCAAATCCGAGCAAGTCAAAGAAGCCGACGAAGAGCTGACCGAAAAGGTCAACGGTGTGGAAAAAGCGGTTGATGAAATGCCCGCCAAGGTCTTGCAGATGATAGCTCAACGCGACGCTCTCTACAACAAGGTCAGCGCTTTAGTGGGTACGTTTGACCACGCCACGATGACCGAAAAGCAGGTAGCCCAATACGCCTGCGACAAATTGGATGACCTCAAAGGCACCCCGGCAGACAAAGCTGTGGACGTGCTTGAGGGTTATCTGAAAGCACAAAAACCTATGCAAATCCTGTCTATGGACGCCTCTGTGGCGGACGATGAAAAGGATGCCGGTTTTGAAGCCTTTATGAAGGGGGACAAATAATTATGCCTTTTCAAAAAAGTGTAAACACTCAACTTGCATTCGGTTTGCCAGGGGAATTTTACGATGATACCCCGCGCAGAAACCGCACCTATAAACTGGCCAACAACTCCGCCGCTGTGCCGACAGTAGGCTATGCCTTTACGGCTACGGCCAACGAAGGGGAAGCTCAGCCCGGTGGTACTGGCGCGTTTGCTGGTATTTTAGTAAACCCTAAAGAGCAAGCCTTACGCGGTGGTCTTACTCCGTCTTTGGAGTTGCCGCAAGGCGCTATCGGCACGTTTTGCTCTTTTGGGCACGTGATTGTGTCGGTCGTAGCCGCCGTAACGGAAACGTCCCTGCCGGTGTACAACACCACCACGGGGGCTATCAGCGGTGTAGCGGCTGGCACTACCTCTGCCGGCACCGGCTATGCGTTTATTCCCAACGCCAAATTCGTTTTCCACTCCGCCGCTGCGGGCGGCTTAGCCGTTTTGGAGCTCAACGGTTTTGCTAACGCACCCGCGGCTTAGGAGTAAGGAGCATATAAGATGAAAGAAACGGAAATCATTCAAAGATTTACTCCCTCCCAGTGCCGGCCTTTTGCCATGGACGCCGGGACGAAAGACGCCACCCTGCGCAAGCTGGGTATCGGCGTAAGCCAAAAGGCTATGTCCGACTACCGCCGCTTGTTTGCGCAAGACGCCTCGGGCCCTGCGGGCATTACCACCCCGTCTGTGGCTACGCCTGTGCAGTTTTTGCAATGGTGGAACCCTGAAATTGTAGAAGTCGCCACTGTGCCGACCGACGCCGACGAAATCATCGGCAAAACCACGGCGGGCACTTTTGCCGACGAAGAGATTGTGCAACCCATTGTGGAGCACATCGGGCAAGCCCACCCGTACGGTGATTTGGCTAATCCGCGTTTGGCCTCTTGGAATGTGAACTTTGAAGCGCGTACCATTGTGCGCTTTGAAGAAAGCATGGAAGTAGGCGTGTTGGAAGAAGAACGCGCCGCCAAAATGCGCATGAACTCGTCCAAAGAAAAACGCGCCGCTTGCGCCACCGCGCTGGAAATTGAACGCAACCTCATCGCCTACAACGGCTTTGCGGACGGGGCGAATAAGACTTACGGCTTTTTGAACGACCCCAACTTGCCTGCTTATGTAACGGCTGCCAACAACGCTGCCGCGTCCAGCACGCAATGGGCCGACAAGACCTTCTTGGAAATTCAAGCCGACGTGCTCTCTATGATTGCCGGCTTGCAGAACTCCAGCAAGGGCTTGTACAATCCCAAAACCAAAGGGGCCACGCTTGTGGTAGCCTTGGAAGCGGAGCAGTACCTCAACAAGACCAGCGAGTACGGCGTGTCTGTGGCGAAATGGCTCTCTGACACCTACCCGCGCATTACGGTCAAATCTACCGTGTTTTTGAACGACGCTAACGGCTCTTCTAACGTAGCCTACTTGGTCGCCGACGAAATTAACGGTAAAAAAGTTGTGGAGCAGTACGTGCCGGAAGTGCTGCGCTTTTTGGGCGTGTTTAACAAAGGCAAAAGCTATGAAGAGTTTTTCGCCAACGCCACCGCCGGGGTTATGGTCAGACAGCCTATCGGCGTATACCGCTTGAGCGGTATCTAATTTGGGCCCCTATTCTCCGGGCTCGGGGCGGGTTTCCGCCCCAGCTCGGGGAAAGGACATAGGAGAATAGAGTATGCCTTATATTGTAAGTGCTATGAGCTCGGACAACCGCTACGCGTTTTACGAAAAAACTAGTGGAAATGTCCTGCGCGTAAAAAAAGAGATTTTGATTAAGGGCGGAGCAAATATTACCGACAAAAAGACTCTGCTTACCCCCAACGGGGCCGTAACGGAAGTATCGGACGCGGATTTGGAGCTGCTCAAAACCAATATCGGTTTCAAAAACCATTTGGAAAAGGGCTTTTTAAAAATTGTGGAAACCTCTAATAAATACAAAGCTGAGGAAACGGCGGAAAAGATGAACGCAAAAGACAAATCCGCCCAGCTTACCCCGGCGGATTATGAAAAAGAGGGCAAAAAGGCCCCGCGTACGAGAAGAGGGAAATAGACTATGGCGGGGAGTGTTATTTCTGTATCGGTGGACGGAATGCGGTCTCAGTTACCGTATTTTGCCGACGCGACTAAATATCCTGACGCTGTCCTAACCGTAGACTTGGACAACGCGCAGAATTACATTTCCCCGCTTAATTTTGGCCCTCTTAGAGATAATTCACGCGTCTATGCGGTCTATCTTATGGCGGGTCATTTGCAACTGTTACGTGAACGTTTAAACGCAGGACAAACGGGCGTAGGAATTCAGACAGCCGCTAGTGTGGATAAAGTAAGCGTAACGCTTACACCGCCGCCCATTAAGGAGCAGTATGACTACTGGCTCAATTTAACACCATTCGGCGCCGAACTGCTCTTTTTACTTGGCAGCGTAACAGGTGCCGGCTGGTATATCGGCGGTAGCGACGAGAATGTTTTTAGATGAAAATCAAACGGGCGGAAAAAGTTTATAAAG
>CAVDMZ010000072.1:0-6938 GCA_963610115.1 Duodenibacillus sp. | reverse complement strand
GCATGGCGAGGCGGGGCCGCGAGCGCCGAGGGTCAACGAGGCGACTTGTGGCCGAATCCCTCCCCTTCCGTTTTACTTCTTATTTTGTCTTGTCGCGGTGTTCTCGCTCCCTCGGGTACCTCGGCCTGCCGGCCTTTCACAGTACACGCTCGGTCGCTGCGGCCTAGCGACAAGGGCAAAATTCTCGTAAAACTGCCGCTGTTTAGTCCACACGCACATCTAAATTTTCTTTACATCACCATTTAATGGCGGGGCCGCGAGCGCCGAGGTAGTCAATAGACCCAGCTTTTGCATCAAAACCGTACTCGTAGTAATACTGCCGAACGCCTAGACCTAAATGGTGGCATAAGCACATCATCCAAGGCCCGTAATCCGGAGATGCGCTTTTAGAATAGGTGCGCCATACGCCAAACATCAAAAGCGGGTTTTTGAGCCACGCGCCATACTTAACCAAAAACATCAAAATATCGTTAGGGGTTAATTTATCCACAAATTGACGCGGTGCCCCTTCAGTAGGATTGGTTATATATTCTCCTCCTTCCATTTTGCCCATACACACAATTTTACCTGTAATTGCCGGAGCACCTGTAGAGGTATAAGTAACCGTACCAACGTCAGACTGCATAGTACGCTCGTAAATCTGGTTAGACAAATCAATGGGACTATGGTGATAAGAATTCATTTTCTCCCAAAAAGACTCATTCTCTCTATTTTTGAGCAAGAACAGGCGCGCGGCTTCCCGCCTAGGCAATAGATACCCTTTACTTAATTTATAAGAATCGGATAAGAAACCTTCTATATCCTTTTCCGACACTTTCCCCGCCGCGTATAAAGAGTCAAAAAGAGCCTCAAATTGGATTTCTTCATCCTCATAACAGCGGGTCCACTCTTCAATCGGTTTGTATTCTGTCATCGTTTTTCTCCTTTTTTACAGAATATAAAAATAATGCGACAACACCTTGTCGGAGCTTTTCAATAAACTATATATTACCACATTGAAATACAAGGAGATGAAAGATGAAGATTATTTTAAACTATATGGCACCAGCGCCTAAAACGGAGTTGAACGAGCAGCAGGAGAGAGAAAAACTTGAAGTTTTTCTCTTCAAATATATTTCTTCAAAAAGAAGAATTACTACCGATTATTTCCGCAAAAACTTTGGACACCGCCTAAAAGGAATTAGATTCCCGGAAGAATTTCAGTGCAAAGTAACAAAATGCTACATTGATTGTTTACACTTATACCTTACCGAACAAAAGGATATAAGTTTTTTAGGAGCCCTAGCGCAAGAGCACCCGGAATACTATGCAAAAGCAGAAAAATACTTAAAACAGTTTTTTCATACTTTGCTGTATAAGGTAATCCAAACGAAAGATAATTATAAGGAGCTTCTTGTACCGGGCTATTCTTGGACCGAGGACTTAGACAAAACAGGCTTAATGTTTGCCCCCGCCAAGAACCCTAAACAATAAAAAGTGCGACAATACGTCGTCGTTTGCTTTTACTAGACTATAATTACCATAGAGAGTGTACGAGGGGCAAGCCCAAAGACTACACAGCAACCTGCCTAGGCAAGGTGCTAATGCTTGAAAGATGGCTTCTGTTCAAAGGTCATTTTTACAATGGGTTTTCTTGTTATACTCCTGTGGAATTTACCCTATGGAGTATTTATATGACCTCAAACTTTGTTGTTAATGACCCCGACTTAATGCGTTGTTTACAACACATTACAGAGCATCCTGCCGATCCGCTGTACAATAGTTTTATCATCAATGGAGATGAAATTAGCGGAGGACTGATTTTAGCGCAGTTGTATCACAATTTAAGTGAAAAATATCCAGAACGGGAAATCTTATACTTGCAAAAATATGACATTTTGGAGTTTATTAGGAATAGGCCACACGAGTTATTGATGAGTTACCACTGTTTACACCCCAATTTATTTTGTGTGCTACTGGCCGGGGTAGAATTAACAAGCCTTAATAAAACGGAGCAAGATAAATTGGCATTATTTCTAAAATCTTTAACGAAACATAATATACAAGTTATCGTTTCAACATTTCTCATTGCTGAACGCAGTTTTGCGGATTGCTCTGCCATTACTCCTGAAGTTTGGAGTTGGTATATGTCCAGCCGAGATTATGAAACAAGCCGTTGTAAAACTATTTATACCAAAGATTTATCCGCGGCCCTTACCCTTGAACAGGATAAAAAGCGTTTGAAACTATTTTCGTTATTTAGAAAATCCTATCATTTTGGGGAATTATACCCTGGCATTTTGGCAAATGATGCGAAAACGAATATTGATAGATATTCTATACAACTTGGAATCTGTTGGCTAGGCTCTTACAAACCGCCCCAGGATAATTTTCCAAAAGCCATTTGTCCGCGTTGTCAAAAAACAGCCCTAAGGCCCTATTCGTGTATTGCCTCGCCCCTTTCCGGCAGGCACGTAATTAAGTTTTATTGCTATGATTGCCGCGAACGTATAGCCACAAACGACGCTTTGGACTATTATCAACTCTTACGCACCTACGGCACACGCTCACGATACCGTGTCGTGCCGCAAGAGGGCAGCAAAAAGGGAGAGTAAAACTCTCCCTTTTTGTACTTCTACACCAGTTCAGTAATTTGCCCCGTATCGCTCTCAAAATCAAAATAACAAGTATCTTTCCTAAGGAAATTTGTCTTATTTAGCGTAATACACAAGTCCTTCCTGTGAACGCGCCTATCAAAACTCTCTCTTGCAATAAATTGTACCAATCCCACATAAGTACTCTGATCCTCTAACAAAACGATATGATCACGCGTATAGAGACTAAGCCAACTTACAGGCTTATCGGCCGGCAGATTTACAAATAAGAATAATACCATCCCTTGCTTTTGTACCTCTGATGACAAAATACCCGCTTCCCCAGTTTGCCATTCTTCCAAAGAAATTGTCTTAAAACATATGGCCGGAATGTTGGCACAATCTACCACATCATCCGTATGCCAAGTAATGGGATAATTTTCTACTGTCGGCAACGCATTGGAAAGAGCCTGATACTCCTTTACTTCCAGGCAACCATTATTTAAGTGCCAAAAGGGAACCTCTGTTTCTAAGCACAATAAATCATAAAAATCTTTATGAAACTCTTGCCCGCCACATAAAATATGGATAGGAGCTCCCTTTTTGGCAAGTTGCCACATTAAATTAATGCGCCAAAGCGATAAGGCGCGCTCCTTTGCACTTCCAAAGAAACTATAACTCTCCCCCGGAGTAAATTCAATACAAACTTTGGCTATATTTTTATACGGTATTTTAATACCGTTTTCAGTAGGTTCTTTAGTATCTATTCTTCTGTTCAAAATAGGCTTAAAACGTCGCGTTAACTCCTGCATAGTGATCATCTGTTTTCTCCTTTAATTTACCCGAAAACCAATCCCGTTTCCATAGGTATTGTGTTTAAGTTGCTGCTCTGTTTCCAGCATTTTTTTAACGGCGCTAAACGAATATGGGTGCAACTCCATCCAAGTAAGCATTTTGTTCACGCTAGCAACTTTCCACGAGCGCGTGGCGGTGGAACGGTCCCGTAAGAAACTGGATTTAGTCTTCTTTTTAGTAGATTACTTATAGCATAATAAACCCCTGCGACAGCACTATGTCGCAATATAACTATCAATATGATTCTCATTCACAACCATATCGGGAAGTGTGGTGGTATTTTTATAAAAGAGAAATCGCTCTACACAAGGTGCGGACCAAATGCACTGCATCTTGCGGCTGAATACGATTTTCCAAGTAACACTTTTTATTGATTTCTATCATTAAGGACTTATATTTTATATGGGTATCAGCGATCATCGCCCCAGTAAAAGGGGCGTTAAATGCTACCTTGAACCCACTTTCTTTAAAAGTATCCTTTACGCGGCGCAAAATAGTATCATCTGGGTTAGTCGGGCCATTATTAAACCCCAAGCATATATCCGGTCGGTCCGGTCTGGTATCTATATCACACGCAAGCGGAAACGGATTAAAACTGCGCAAATCAAGCAAAACCGCTCCGTCGCCAATATTTTCAATAGCCTGCTTTAATTGTAAATGCTTATGTTTATAGTACTGGGTATAATACGCACTTTTCCCAAACACCGCTCTGTCAAAGGGCGTTCCGTCTATCAAGCGGTTATACAAATACCCCATACCTCGCTGTGCCATTTCTTCCTTGGAATCGTCCAAATAGCGTTCTAAATCTACCACAAAGCGGGAATAATCACTCGTGATTTTATTGGGAAGAAAAGGATAAAGAGTATCCACCTGTTCATCCGCTAAAAGCAAGGCATTTTCCCGCAAGGTGGCAAATTTTTGGCTTTTGTCCACATTCGGCAGAAACATCCCAGTATGGGGTATCCAAGCAACAATATGATTAAAGTTATCCATTTATAATCCTCAAATAACGTCTTAATAAGTGGCTCCGTGAGTAATAAGGTATTTTTCCACATTAGTTAGTTTGCGGCCCGATTGGCGCGGGTCGTCAAACTGCGTCAAAACGGACACGCCATTTTTGCCGCGTTGATTCACATTTATCCCGTGTTCCACGAGCCACCGACACACAGGCATTGAGCCATAGCCCATATTCGCATAAAACAAGGCATTAAACCCCACATAGTCCACCATATTTACATCCGCCCCATAAGCAAATAATTTTTCCAGTATATACACGCGGTTATAATAAGCGGCAAACATTATGGGCGTTCCTCCCAACTCGCCCGGCTCGTGCATATTAGGGTTGGCTCCCGCATCTAGCAAGCACGATACTACGCGCGTACAGCCACGCCGTATAGCGTATGTCAGCAGAGTTTGCTCCGAAATATAATCTCCGTTTGGGTCCAACCCGGCTTCCAGTAATTGTTTTAAAATAGCGGCGTTTTGGTTCTGGCTGATAAGCCCGCCAAGCCAGGGCCCTGCAATTTTTGCCCCGCTTTTTAATAAAAAACGAACTAATTTTCCGTCGTTATTACAGTAGGCCCGCTCCAAAGGGGTTTCCCCGTACTTATTGGGCTTATTTACATCCGCGCCCTTAGCCAAACATTTTTTTACTTGCCGGATACTCCCCGTTTCCACCGCATTTACTAGATTCATAAGTCCCTCCCATTTACAGCATAACACGGCCTAGCGACAGCATATTGTCAGGCGTTAAATTTTTTTATGGTACGACAATATGCCGTCGCGGAAGAGGAATAAACTATAATAAAAAAAGGGTTAACCACTTATTCAGGAGGATTATTTATGAAAACAAAAAAAGATTTTTCAAAACTGCCCAAAAAGGCAAATAAAGACGGTAAGCCGGAAAAGGACCTGCGAATCTGCCGCTTGGTACGTCTAATGCTGATGTTGGATTCTGGCGTGCTAAACTTGGACGATGCTGCGCGGAACTGCAAAGTAAACAAACGCACGATTCAACGCGATTTGAAGGTGCTGGAAGAGGCAGGGTTTCCTATTTATAAACCCGTTAACACCAATGGAAATTACCGTCTGCAAGAGGATTTTCATTTAGGGGAATTGCACCTGACTCCGCAAAACATAGAGACCTTTTGTGATATTTGTGATATATTACTATCTAAATTTGACGACAAGGCCGTTGATTTGCTGTCCCCAGTGCAGCGAGAGGTTTATAATTTTTCCAAGGACAAAAAGAACAAACAGAATAAAATTGATAGAAATATGTGGGAATATTACAGCAACCTAGCCCCCAATAAACGCCATTTTTTCAGTTTGTATTTGCAAGGGGTAAGCAATACCACCCCCCCTATGGTGCGGTTTCTAGAGGCTGGTCTTGCCAACTATGTCTTTGATTTCTATAAGGATGACGGCAAATATGGCTATAAACAGCTGCAAAGGCAAGAGCTTCAGCATATGCTTATACACGCCTGCCGCATTGGGCAGGACTATCCCAAAGCGTTAAAGAATGCAAAAATCGCTATAAAAGAGGACCCCGAAGATGAGTGGGCGTACGGAGAAATGGCCTTTACTTATTACGAAATGGGAAATTTGCCTGCGGCCATTGAAACGCTACATAGCGGAATCAAAGCCATTGGCGACTATGGGGAAACCTTGGGGTGGTATTTGGCCTTTTTGTTAGGCGAAAACCACGAAGTAGATAAGGCCCTGCAAGTATTTGAAAAAATTAATCCCGCCACCTCCGATGAGGGCTACGCCTTTTTAGCGGGTATTTACGTCAATGTGGGGCAATGGGCGTTGGCTTTGCGCCACATTAATAAGGCCGTTGAACTAAACCCGCAAAATAAAGTCCACCAATTCAAACGCAACTATATTTTAAACAAAATAAAAAGACAAGAGCAGAGAACGGATACAAAATAACTTGCAAAGTAAACTATACCAAAAGCCCCTTGCTATATAGCAAGGGGCTTTTTAAGAGGTTATTTAGTACTTTGTTTTTTTATTTGACTAAAAAGGGTATCAAAAGATATGGTACGATTTATTGGAATCATTTTTGATATCCATCCTTTTCCGCCATTCTTATCTTTTAAAAGGGGCAATGGTAATTCCTGAGGAAAATCTAAAAAATAATAAGTGCATTGTTCGTCTTTATTTTCACAGGGAATTTGAATCCCCTTAATCCACCTTTCAAGTAAAACTTGTCCTTGGTTAGGCACAATACTTTCATTTGTGTATTTTTTCAATTCTTCACGTAAGCCTTTTTCTTGTAATGCCTGCGTCAATTCTTTTTGCGAGGTTTGCATAATAAATAAAACTTTGGAAATAGTGGTTATACCTTCTTGCTCCCCCGATTTTCTGGCAAAATACGGAGCAAAATACAAAGGATAGGAAGCCTGTAAATGCCCTTTATAAATACATCCTTCCTTATATCTTTCTACTTCCGTTTGCATAGCCAAATCTTGTATTAAAATTTCCTGCATATTTTCTCTCCTATAG
>CAVDMZ010000071.1:0-7027 GCA_963610115.1 Duodenibacillus sp. | reverse complement strand
GGCCAGTATTGTCATCAGCTCTATGGTGGGGGGCGGGATTTTCTCCCTCCCCCAAAATATGGCCGCCGGAGCCAGTGCCGGGGCCGTATTGCTAGCATGGGTCATTACGGGGCTGGGCATTTATTTTATCGCCAATACCTTTAGTGTACTTTCGCGCGTCAAGCCGGATTTGACCGCCGGCATTTATATGTACGCCCGCGAAGGGTTTGGCCCGTATGCGGGGTTTACCATCGGCTGGGGGTATTGGCTGTGCCAAATCTTTGGCAATGTGGGCTATGCCGTGATTACCATGGACGCGCTCAATTATTTCTTCCCCCCGCATTTTCAGGGAGGAAATAACCTACTTTCCATTTTGGGCGGGTCGCTGTTGATTTGGGTGTTTAACGGCGTGGTGTTGCGCGGGGTGCGCCAAGCGGCGGTAATGAATCTGATCGGTACCATTGGCAAATTGGTGCCGCTTTTGTTGTTCATCATCGTCATGCTTTTTAGCTTTCATTTGGACCGGTTTGACTATAATTTCTGGGGCAAGCTGGCCGAAAGCGGCAAAACCTTAGGCGGACTGGGAACGCAGCTGAAAAGCACCATGCTGGTTACGCTGTGGGCGTTTATCGGCATAGAAGGGGCGGTAGTGATGTCCAGCCGGGCGCGCAGCCAAAGCGCGGTGAGCCAAGCCACGCTGCTGGGTTTTGTGGGATGCTTGGCTATTTATGCCCTGCTGTCGCTGTTGCCGTTTGGCTTTTTGACGCAGGCGGAGCTGGCGGCCATTCCCAATCCCTCTACGGCCGGGGTGCTGGAAAAGGTGGTCGGTCCTTGGGGCGCGTGGGTGATGAACATCGGGCTGCTGGTGGCGGTATTGTCCTCTTGGCTGGCGTGGACCATGATCACGGCCGAAATCCCGCAGGCGGCGGCGCAAAACGGCACCTTTCCCCAGCAGTTTGCGCGGGAGAATAAAAACGGGGCGCCGTCGGTGTCCTTGTGGGTAACCAGCGCCTTGATGCAGGTGGCCATTTTGCTGGTGTATTTTTCCAACAACGCATGGAATACCATGCTCTCCATTACCGGGGTCATGGTGCTGCCCGCGTATTTGTTTAGCACGGCGTATTTGTGGAAACTGGTGGAGGACGGCGAGTATGCCGCCCTTGCCCCCAAGGGGCGCGCGGCCGCGCTGTTTACCTCTATCGTGGGCACGGGCTACGGGATTTGGCTGGTGTATGCGGCGGGGCTGAAATACCTGTTTTTGGCGGTTATCTTTTTGGCCTTGGGAATCCCGGTGTTTGTGTGGGCGCGCAAGCAACACAATGACGGAAAAAGCGTCTTTGCCGGGACCGGCGAGCGTATCGTGATGAGCTTGCTGCTCCTGTGCGCCGTGGTGGCCATTTATGTGTTTGCCCGCGGATTAGTAAAAATTTAAGCACGGGAAAAGACGCTTTGCAACGCCCCGCCGGACCGGTGGGGCGTTTTGCGTAAAAATTTTCGCGCTGTTTCGGCGCATTTTTATATAATAAAAAACAGATGAAAAACGACGAAGAATTACACCTGCCTCCCTTTTACCGCGCGCTGAAGGCGTATGCCCGCAAAAAAGCGGCCCTGTGGAGCACGCCCGGCCATACCAGCGGGCGGGGCCTGCAGACCACAGCGGCGGGCAAGGACTTTTATGATTTTTTCGGGCGGAATTTGTTCCTATCCGACCTCTCCAGCAGTGTGGAAGAGGTGGGCTCTATTTTAGAGCACCAGGGTCCCGCGGCCGAGGCCGAAAAACGCGCGGCGGAAATCTTCGGCGCGGATGTTACTTTTTTTGTGCTTAACGGTACTTCTACGGCCAACAAGGTGGTCTTTTTTGCCGCCGTGGCGCCGGGGGATTTGGTGTTGGTGGGGCGCAACTGCCATAAATCCATTATGCACGCCATTATTATGAATGAGGCCATTCCGGTGTATTTAACGCCCAAGCCGTGCGCGTACGGGATGATTGGGCCCGTGGGGGCGGAGCAATTTACCAAGGCGTCTATCCGCGCCAAAATTGCCCAAAGCCCGCTGGCCACCAACAAAAAAGCAGCCAAGGTACAACTGGCCGTACTGACCAATTCCACCTATGACGGGGTAATCTACAATGCCGATCAGGTCAAGGCCGCCTTGGCTGACCAAACCCATTTTTTACTTTTTGATGAGGCGTGGTACGCGTATGCGGCGTTCCACCCGTTTTACGAGCACCGCTATGCCATGAGCCCCGCCACGCGCAAGCGGGCCCATATGCCCCCCGTGTTTGCCAGCCAGTCCACGCACAAGATGCTGCTGGCCTTTTCGCAGGGGTCTATGCTGCACTTTCGCCAAGGATCTGCCGAAAAGCTGGATTTGCAGGGCTTGGTGGAGGCCAATTTAATGCACGCGAGCACCTCGCCGTTTTATCCGCTCTTTGCCTCCTTGGACGTCAATGCGCAAATGATGAAGGAAAACGGCTATGAGCTTATCAACAAGGCTTTGGTAACGGCCACGCGTTTCCGCCACGCGGTGCGCCGGGCCGGGCAGCGCTACGCCAAACGCGGCGAGTGGTGGTTTACCCCGTGGCAGCCGGAGGGAAAACGCTTGGAATTGGACCCCAAGGATTGGAAATTAAAACCCGGGGCCGCGTGGACGGGCATGGACATCGCGCCCGGCGACGATTTGATGTTAGACCCCTTAAAGGTAACGCTATTGACCCCGGGCGTGAAAGAGGATGCGTCCATGACGCCGTTTGGCATTCCGGCCTGTGTGGTCAAAAAATATTTGCAGGCGCGCGGGGTTGTGCCGGAAAAGACGGGCTTTTATAATTTGCTGTTTTTGTTTGCCCCCGGCGTCAGCACAGAGCGCACCGCTGAGCTGCTGCGCATTTTGCATGACTTTAAGTTGGAATATGCCGACAACTCCGCCGTGACGCGCTGGTTCCCGGAGCTGGCCGCGGCTTACCCCGGCCGCTACGAGCACTTGGGGCTGGCGGATTTATGCCAAGAAATGCACCGCTTTTTACAAGGGGCTGACGTCATGCGCCGCTGCGCCTCTTTGTATGCCACGCCGCCCGTGCAGGCGGTTCCCCCGCACAAGGCTTATTATGGCCTGACGGAAGGAAAGACGGAATATGTGCGCCTCTGCGAGGCCCCGGGGCGCGTGAGCGTATTTATGATTTTGCCTTATCCCCCCGGCGTGCCGGTCATTATGCCCGGGGAACGTTTTCCCGCGGCAGACAGCCCGATTTTAAGTTTTTTACAGCTCAATGAAGATTTTGATAACCGCTTCCCCGGCTTTGAAACGGAATTCCACGGCGTCAAAAAAACATGGGAGAACGGCCGTGTGCTCTATTGGGTCAGCGTGTTGAATAAAACCAAAAAAGGCAAGGCCGCTTAAAGGGTTTCCTCGCCGAAGTGTTTGTTGGAAAAGTGCACCGTGCCGCTCAGGCCGTGCTCTTGGCAGTAGGATAAAATCTCTTGGCGTTGCTCTTCCCCGTAGCTGAAATCCCTGTGCAGGTAAATTTGGTCGTATAAGGCCTTGAGCGAGGGATGCTCCTGCAAAATATATTCCTGCACCCGCGTCAGCGCGGCAAAACGCAATTTTAAATTTTCAAAGGAAAATTGGTCGGTAAAGGGGGCGGCGGCTTCACACACGGCGCGCCAGTCGGAAAGCTGCGGAAAAATCGGCGCCACATGCACCCAAGTGCGGATGCCGTGTTCGTGCAAGGTTTTTAACGCGTTTAAGCGGGCGGTTACCGGCGGGGCGGCGGGCTCGGTGTCTTGGATGAGCCGCGGGTTTACACTGCCGATAGACAGCCCCACCGTTACCCCGGGCAGGGTTTGAAACACGTCTATGTCGCGCGTAACCAAGGGCGATTTGGTCAGTACCGTTATCTGCGCTCCGGCTTGTGCCAACTGCTTTAACAACCGCCGCGTGAGGGCGTATTTTTCTTCCCAGGCATTGTAGCAATCCGTTACCGAGCTTAAAAAGACTTTTTTGCCTTGCAGACGGACCGGGCGGCAGGGGCGGCTTTGCACCTTTACGTCTAAAAAAGTGCCCCATTGGGCCCCCGGGTTGGCGCGTTTCATAAATTCGGCATAGCAATACACACAGCGGTGCGGACAGCCGATATAGGGGTTGATGGTGTAATCATAGCCCGGTATGCGGCACGGGATGATGTAGCGCGGGACGATAATCTCTTTGACTTGCAAGGGCATATTCAAAACCGCTCCGATATTTTATATTATAGCAGGTATGGACGAAGCAATAAAACTCATCAAAAAAGCCCGTCGGGGCGTAGTGTTTACGGGGGCCGGGGTGTCGGTAGAAAGCGGCATTCCCCCCTTTACGGGTGCGGGCGGCTTGTGGAACCAGTATGACCCGAAGTTTATTGAGCTGGATTTCTTTTACGGCAATCCCACCCGCAGCTGGCAGGAGATGAAGAAAATCTTTTTTACCTGTATGGACGAGGCCCAACCCAATAAGGCGCACCAAGTCATCGCCCAGTTGGAAAAACGGGGCGGATTTAAGGGCGTGATTACGCAAAATATTGATGGCTTGCACCAAAAGGCCGGCAGTAAAAATGTGCAGGAATTCCACGGCACCATTCACCAAATGCACTGCATCACCTGCGGGCGCAAATACAAGACGGAGGATGTGAGCCTGGACGAGCTGCCGCCTAAATGCTTTTGCGGCGGGGTGCTCAAACCCGATTTTGTGTTTTACGGCGAAGGAATTAACCCGGCCGTTTATACCGCCAGCCAGGAGCTGGCCGAAGAGGCCGACGTAATGCTGGTAGTGGGCACCGCCGGACAAGTGATGCCTGCGTGCAGCCTGCCCTTGCTGGCCAAGCAGTTTGGCGCGGTGATTATAGAGGTCAATACGTTGCCCTCGGCCTACACCAACGGCGTGAGTGATTTTTTCTTTCAAGAAAAAGCCACAACGTTTTTCAGTAAATTAGAAAAAGCACTGTAAAATAAAAACCCGCCTCTCCGGCGGGTTTTTAGCTCATATATTGAGTGTCTCTTTTTGATTTTTTACTTCGTTTTCCGTTTCCCGCATGGCTTGCAGGGTTTTGTCCAGCAGGGTGTCTAATTCCCAGCCCAGCATGGTTGCGCCTTGTTTGATGACCTCGCGCGAACAGCCAGCGGCAAATTTTTTATCTTTAAATTTTTTCTTTAAACTGCTTAGCTCCATATCCGTGCAACTTTTAGACGGACGCATACGCGCTGCCGCGCCGATTAATCCGGTCAGCTCGTCCACGGCAAAGAGGACCTTTTCCATTTCATCCTGGGGTTGCACGTCGCAAGCCAGGCCGTAGCCGTGGCTGCATACGGCGTGTACCAGTTCGGGCTCGGCATGGATTTCCGCCAAAAGCTGCGGGGCTTTTTGGCAATGCTCCTGCGGGAATTTTTCAAAGTCCACGTCGTGCAACAGTCCGCACAAACGCCAAAAGGCGGCTTCTTCGCCGCGGCCCAGGTGCTGGGCGAACCAGCCCATGACGGCTTGCACCGTCAGCGCGTGCAGCAAGTGAAACGGCTCTTGGTTGTATTTTTGCAGCAGGGCCAAGGCCTGCTCACGGGTTACTTGGGTTTGAAACATATTTTCTCCTGTTAAAACGGCAAAAGGGTATATTCGTCCAGCATAAAAATACGCACCGACGGGTCCTCTAGCATTTGGCGCTTCATCAGCGGCTTTTTGTAGCTGGGGCGCACGGTGCTGGAGTAATAAATGGCCTTGGGCATATTGGGGAAATACGCCTTTAAAAAGGGATATTTACCAAAACTGGCCGCCACGGCGGCGGGGCGGTATTTCTGCCACTCTTGCAAGGCCTGCGCATTGAGTGCTTGGCGGCGGGCCGGGTCCCCCCCGTCCTCTTCAAACCCTTCCGGGATTTGTAGCAGCAAGCCTAAATTTTTTTCTTTGAGCAGTTGCGCCGTTGGGCCGGGGGCGGCCTCAAAGAGCAGTTTTTGCGCGGGAATGCCGTATTGCGCGGCGACGGCGAGGAGCTCGTCTATTTGCTCTGCCGTCGGGGCGAATTTTAAATCAATCCACCAGCTTTTGTCCTGCGGACGTTGCAAGGCGGCAAAAATATCGTTTAAGCGCACCCGTTTAGAGAGGGTTTTTTCATCGTGCGCAACATACAAACGGCCTTGCCCGTCTTGGGATAGGTCCAGCTCAAAACCGGGGTATTTTGCCTCTTTGGTGCGGGCGCGGCCGGGGGTATTGACTTGGTGCAAAAATAAGGGGTTTTCCCCTGCCGTCCAAGCGGACGCCGGGGCGGATAAATCGGGGGCTTGCAACCGGGGAACGGGGGCAAATTTGGCATGGACATAGCCCTGCATAAACAGCCCGTAAACCCCTCCGGCCAGCCCAAGGGTCAGCAAAGTAAAAACAATCGTGCGCAGCGTTTTCATAAAGACAAAAAAAGGGCCGCCCCGCTCAGGGCAGCCCCCGGTTAGATTAGTAGTTATTTTCTTTGGTCGGCAACAAGCACATCACGAGCAAAATCAAATTGCCCAAAAACGGCACCAGGCTCAGCAAGAGCAGCCACGGGCTCAGCCCCGCATCACGCAAGCGGCGCGCCGCTGCGGCAAGCGTCGGCAAGAGCAGGCCAAAATAATACAGAACGGTGACCAGAGCGAACACCATGCCCACCGCACCGTCAATTCTGCTCAAAATGGCCAGCACCAAGTTAACCAGAAAATAAAACAGCACAAACATCCAAAACTGTTTGCGCGTGGCCCGGCCGGAAAAGTCTACATATTGCTTGGTAATTACATCCCAAAAATAAGTCTGTATCGCACCCATTTTGTCCTCTCCTTTTTATCTTTTATGCCCAACGCAAATACTATAGCATTTTTGTTTGGGTTGGAAAACGGTGTTTTTAAACTATTTGTAAAAGCGGCTAAATTCCTTTAAACTTTGCCCCAAGGCTTGCGCGCTGACGGGCGTGTCTGACGGGGTGAAATTTTCGTCATAGCTGGTCATGCCGGGTATAAAGGCCAAAAAGTGTTGCTATTTTTGTGTTAAAAAAGTTGTTTTATCG
>CAVDMZ010000070.1:0-7078 GCA_963610115.1 Duodenibacillus sp. | reverse complement strand
AACGCTTCGCGGCCTCGTAAATGGCGCGGGCGATAGGGGCCATTTTCATCATTTGTGCCTTGCCCACCGCCACGCGGTACTGCGGCAAGGCAATGGCCGCTAATATGCCAATGATGAGGACAACGACCAAAAGTTCAATGAGCGTAAAGCCGCGCAAAGGTCCTCTCCTTACGTCATTCCCGAAAGTTGTAATCGGGAATCTCGTTGTTTTTTCATAAGGTTGAGATCCCCGATAGAGACACTCGGGGATGACGGCATTAAACAAACGGCCTAAACGGCCCGTAGAACGGTTTTTCATAAAAAGGCTCCTTTTTCGTTAAATTTTCCCTACAATCAAAATTTACCAAAAAAAAAACATTAGGCAAGTGTTTTAAAAAGGGGAGCCCACTCCCACGACGAGAAAAAGGAAAAACAAAAAACAATAAGGCTGAGATTCCCGATTACAACTTTCGGGAATGACGATGTGGATAGGACACGCCGTTATAAAGTGTCGTCATCCCCGAATGTTTCTATCGGGGATCTCAACCGCTTTCGCTGTTGTGCCGTTTCGCCGTTACATCCCATAAGGTCATGCTGAGGAGTTGTTGCTCAGCACCTTCTATTTTCCCCGTTGTTCATCCAATAAAAGCAACAACCACTACCAGAAATATAGAAGATCCTGAAAAAACTTTTCAGGACGACCCTGTTTTATGTAAAAAAACAGTAACAAGGCTGGGATGCCCGACCCTATGCAATGCCTATGCCCCGGAAGGACATCCTTTTATTCTCAATTAAAACGGTTCATAGCGCGTTCTAACCCCTCAGACAAAAACACATCCAAGGCGGCCACAGCTTTTTCCACGGCACTTTCTAGCACGGGCATTTCGGCGGCGGTAAACTTGCCTAGCACAAAATCGGCGGCGTTAAATCGCTCCGGACGCGGACCGATACCCACACGCAAGCGGGCAATTTGCTCCGTGCCCATTAATTCTATGATGTTTTTCATGCCCTTTTGGCCGCCGGCCGACCCGGCCGCGCGCAGGCGGATCTCGCCCAAAGGCAAGGACATATCGTCAAAACAAACCAGCAGATTGGAGGCGGGAATTTTGTAGAACCGGGCCAGCCCGCTAACAAGCTGACCCGATAAATTCATATAGGTCATGGGTTTGACAAGTAAAACTTCCTTGCCGCCCACGGACCATTTGGCGTATTCTCCTAAATTTTGCCAGGGCTGAAAATCCGCACCGTGTTGCTTGGCGAAAGCGTCCGCCACCTTAAACCCGGCATTATGGCGGGTTTGGCTGTACTGTGCGCCCGGATTACCCAGCCCGGCAATAAGAATACGTTGCAAGTTATTTCTTCGCCGCGTCTTTGGCGGGGGCGGCATTCTTGGTCAAGTTGCCGTCTTCGTCTTTTTTGCCCTTGGTGGAAGAGCTTTCCGGCTGGGCGGCCGCATCAGCGGGCGCCGCGGCGGGCTCTTCGTCCTTGAGGATGGTCAAGTGGACCACCGGGGCTTGCGCATCGGTAATGAGTTCCACGCCTTCGGGCAGCTTAATATCGCCCGCCACGATGCCGGTGTTAATCGTCATCGGGGTCATATCCACTTCAATTTCATGCGGGATTTTGCTGACCAGCGCGCGCACTTCAATTTCGCGCAGAATGTGCTCCACCATGGCGCCATAGGTTTTGACGTCCGCGGATTCGCCCACCAATTTAACGGGCACGACCACATCCATTTTGTCCTTTAAGGACACGCGCTGGAAATCGGCGTGAATGGGCAAGTCCGTTACCACATGGTACTGGACTTCTTTGACCAGCACTTTTTCCTTGCCTTCGGGCAAGGCAATCTCTACGATGGTATTTTTACCCGCCTTCATGATTTTTTCCAAATCTTTGAGGCTGACCGTAATGCTAACGGGGTTTTTGTGTCCGCCGTAAACTACGGCCGGCACTTTCTTTTCGGCGCGGATTTTGCTTAGCGCGCCCTTGACGCCTTCGCCAGTTCTGGCTTCGGCGGTAATGTTCATCTCTTCCATGTTTCTTTCACTCCTTGATTTGTAAAAAACTAATTAAACATATCGCTGATTGAGCGGCCGTCGTGGTTGCGCTTAATCGCATCTGCCAAAATGTACGAAACGGAGAGGACTTCTGTCTTGGGCCCCAAATCGCGAATCGGCAGAGAATCTGTGATGATTAGTTTTTTGATTGATGATTTATTGATCCGGTCCACGGCGTTGCGCGAAAGCAACCCGTGTGAACACGCGGCATACACTTCCCGCGCGCCGTGCTCTTTGATTTTAGCCGCCACGGTGGTTAAGGTGCCCGCCGTGTCCACAATATCGTCAAAGATAATGGCCACTTTGTCTTTTACGTCGCCGATGACATTATAGACCACCGCTTCATTGGGTTTGGGACGGCGTTTATCAATAATTACCAGCCCCACGTCCATGCGCGCGGCGAATTTGCGGGCGCGTTCCACCCCGCCCACATCCGGCGAAATAACGACCAAGTCTTTGCGGTTAAAATCTTTAAAATAATCTAAAAATACGCTGCGGGCGCGCAAGTGGTCCACGGGGATATCAAAAAAACCTTGAATCTGCCCGGCGTGCAGGTCCAGCGTCATAATGCGGTCGGCGCCGGCCTTGGTGATTAAATTGCTGGCCAGCTTGGCCGTAATGGGCACGCGGGCGGCGGCCTTGCGGTCGGCGCGGGCATAGCCAAAGTACGGAATGACCACCGTAATTTTTCCTGCGCTGGCGCGCTTAAACGCGTCCACCATAATCAGCAGCTCCATTAAATTTTCGTTGACGGGGGGGCAGGTGCTTTGAATCAAATAGCAATCGTGCGCGCGGACGGACTCCAAGATTTGCACATCAATTTCTCCGTCGGCAAAGCGTTCCACGCGGATTTTGCCTAAATCCATATTCAAATGACCCGCTATTTTTTGCGCCAGGGCCAGATTGGCGTTGCCGGAGAAGATACGCAAATCTCCGTTTACGGTTTTAGTCATGTTTTTTTACACCTTTGTTTTCCAAAACAACCTGACGCGCGCGCGCAATGGCCAAGGAGCCTTGCGGCACCTGCTTGGTAATTGTGGAGCCCGCGCCGATTTTGCTGTACGGCTGGATTTCTACGGGTGCTACAAAATTTACGTTGGAACCGACAAAACAATGCGCACCGATCACCGTGCGGTGCTTTTTTTGTCCGTCGTAATTGCAAGTAATGGTGCCCGCGCCGATATTGACGCCGGGGCCCATGTCTGTATCGCCGATATAGGTCAAATGATTGACCTTAGAGCCTTCCCCGATGACGGAGTTTTTTACTTCGCAAAAATTGCCCACCTTGGCTTTGGCTTTGAGCGTGCTGCCCGGGCGCAAATGCGCATACGGGCCCACCTCGCAGCCGTCCTCTATGACGCTGTTTTCCAAATAGCTGCCGTATTTGATTTTGACGTTGTTGCCAATGGTGCAGTTGTAAATGCTCACGCCGCCTTCTAATTGGCAATGGGTTCCTAAGGTGGTCTTGCCTAAAATATAGCTACCCGGGCAAACGGAGCTGTCCGCGCCGATTTGTACGCCCTCATCTATATACGTTTCCTCCGGGCGGACCAAGCGTACGCCGTTTTCCATTAATTTTTGGTTAATGCGCGCGCGCAAAATGCCCTCCACCACGGCCAAATCAGCCCGGCTGTTCACGCCCAAGGCCTGTTTGTAATCGGCCAAGGCAAACACCAAGGCAATGCCTTGGGCCTCTTGAATCAGACTTAAGGTATCGGTCAAATAAAATTCGTGCTTGGGCCCTTGCGGCGTCAGCAGGGCCAACGCGCTCATCAGGGCTTTTACGTCAAACAGATACATCCCGCCGTTGACCTCATTGAGGGTGCGGGTGGTTTCGTCGGTTTCGCTTTCTTCCACGATGCGCTCAAATCCGCCCGCGGCACTGCGCAAAATGCGGCCGTAGCCGTGCGGATCGGGCACCTGTACGCTTAAGACCACGGCTTGCGCATGGCCCTGCTCAAACGCGTTTTGCATCTGTTGCAAGGTCTCTGCGCGCACCAAGGGGGCGTCGCCGTTTAAGACCATAACGGATTTAAATTTTTCCACTAAAGGCAAGGCAGCCCGCACCGCACCGGCAGAGCCGTTGAGTTCTTTTTGCTCGGCAAAGACAATGGGCGCGGTAATGCCCCAAGTATTTAAATTTTGTTTAATTTCGTCCATAACGCGCGGGGCTTCATGGCCGACGACCACGCAAATAGCTCCCGGGTGTAAGGTTTGGGCGGCGCGCAAGCTGTGCGCAATCATGGGTAAGCCGCACACGGGGTGCAGCGGTTTAGGGAGGGAGGACTTCATCCGGGTGCCTTTACCGGCGGCCAGGATGAGTACACACAGATTTTTTTGGGCTACCATTTTGTTTAACTCTTGCCTAAAAAGATTTTATGTAAATATCCAACAAAACAAATTACTTTTCTATATTATACCAAAAATAAAGCGCGGGTGGGGGCCGCGGCCTGCCGCTAGAGCACTTGGGCGTAGCAGAGCGGGCCTTCGGCGCGGGTAATACGCACGCGGACCAAACCGCGCACCGGCGTTTGCGTTTCCAGCACGGCAGGCTGGAAGTTGGACGTAATGCCGTGCGGGCGGCCGTCCTTGTGTTCCTCTACAAACACCTCTTGTTGCGTGCCCACTAAAGACGCGGCAAAGGCGGCGCGCAGCCGTTTATCCAACTCGCGCAATTTTTCGGCGCGGCGTTTGATTTCCCCGGGGGGCAGCTGTTTTAAAGAGGCCGCGGGCGTACCCGGGCGCGGGGAATAACTAAAAACGTGGAGCCCGGCGAGTTTTATTTGTTCAATGAATTGGCAGGTGGCCTCAAAATCTGCGTCCGTTTCGCTGGGATATCCGGCAATAACGTCGGCAAAAATGCCCATTTGCGGCACGCGTTTACGCAACTGCGCCACTTTGGCGGCGTATTGGGCGGTGTTATAATGACGGTTCATATCCTTTAGCACCTGATCGCACCCGGCTTGCAGGGGCAAGTGAAAATAGTGGCAGAAACGGGCAGGGTAATTTTGTATGCTTTCTATCACGCCGTCGGTTACCGTTTGCAGTTCAATAGAGGAAAAGCGCACCCGGAAACGCCCGGGCAAGGCGGCGATATCTTGGCACAAGGCGGCCAAATCTTGCCCGGTTTGCGGACATAAATAATTGCCGATATTAATGCCCGTAAGCACAATTTCGCCAAAGCCCTTTTGCACCAAAGCGGTAATTTCCTTGAGCACATCCGGCGCAGGTTTGGAGCGTTTAACCGGGCGCGCAAACGGCACAATGCAATAAGAACAAAAGCAATCGCACCCGTCTTGGATTTTAATAAAAGCGCGGCTATGCCCCTCATGGCCGGACACCGTCCAGCAAATATCCTCTTGGGCAAAGAGTTGTTTGCCCAACTCGTACTTTCCGATGATTTCGGCTTGGGGAAAGGTTTGGCGGATGTAGTCTTGGTGCGCGGCGGCATAGCACCCCGTCAGCACCAGCCGCGCGGACGGGTTGCGGCGGGAAATTTGGCGGATCAGTTTTTCCACGTCCTTATCGGCCTGGTGCGTTACTGTGCAGGTATTTAGCAAACACAAGTCCGCTGTTTCAAAAGATTGCGCCGCCGTCCAACCGCGGGAAACAAATTCCTCTAAAATGGCTTGGCTTTCCACTTGGTTGACGCGGCAGCCGAAGGTCTTTAAAAAAAATTTCATAATAATTTGGCGCACGCGGCGATACAAGCCGTCTCCGCCCGCAAAATATGCGGCCCCAAGGTAACCGCCAGCACCTCATATTGCGCGGCGACGGTGATTTCCTCATCGGTCCAACCGCCCGCCGGGCCGATGTATAGGCTCAGTGCCGTGGGGGAGCCCAGCTTTTCCAACCCCCAGCGCAAGGTGCGGTTTTCCTCACTTTCATAAGCCAGCAGCGCGGGCGTATGGGGGCGCGCCACAGCCTCTTCAAAGGGAATGGGGGCGAGCAATTCGGGCACGTCGCCCCGGTCGCACTGTTTGCAAGCCGAAAGCATAATTTGGGTCCAGCGGTCCCGCTTGCCGTCCCATTTTTTAAGCAAATCGTATTCACTGCGCGCGGTGGAAATGGGCTGAAAGGAAGCCACCCCCAACTGGGTGCATTTATCCAGCACGTCCTCCAGGGTATGGCGGGAAGTAGGGGCAAAGCACAGCTGTAGGGACAAGGCCGACTTTTTAAGAGGAATGGGCCGAAGCAGCTCTCCGCGCACAAAATCCTTTTGCACCCGGGTAATGCGGGCGGTAAACTGCTTGCCCTTGCCGTCAAACACGCGGATTTCGTCGCCCTCTTGGTGGCGGGCCACGCGCGTGAGGTGGCGGGCTTCCTCATTTTGGATAAAAAATTCTTTTTCTTTGATATCAGCCAAATATTGGGGCATGGTTCGCTCCTTTTTATATTTTAATAAATTTGGCTGTTTTACTGCGCGCTAGAAAGTAATGGTGTAATAGTCTGCGCCGTCGCTTGCTCTTGTCGGTGTGCCGCCGCCCAAGGCCTTGCAGAGTTTGGTCTCAAATTCATCCGCCCCCCGGCAAATCAAACGTCCGGTTTCCACTTTCAAAACAAAATAGGCCCCCTTGGGTTTTTTCATGGAACACGCCACTTCACCGTGTTTGGTAACCACGCATTGGGAATAATCTTTCCATGTAGCGCCGCCGACATTGGCCGCAATACTCGTCTTTCCAAAAGATACGGCATGGGAATAAGCATCGGCATCCAGCAAAGTAATATCATTCGGGTATTCCCCATTGGCTAAATAGTAAGCAATCATCCCTTTCTTCAGGGCATCCATCCGGAGAAAAACCTCCATGGCCCGCGTCTTGGCTACCGCCATTTGATATTGCGGCAAGGCAATAGCCGAGAGTATGCCGATGATAAGGACCACGACAAGAAGTTCAATGAGCGTAAAGCCGCGCAAATATCCTCCCCTTGCGTCATTCCCGAAAGAGTGGAGGCCCACAGCCTCGGAGATGACGGCATTAAATAGACGGCCTAAACGGCCCGTAAAACGGTTTTTCATACTTGCCTTCCTTTTTTGGTAAATT
>CAVDMZ010000069.1:0-7096 GCA_963610115.1 Duodenibacillus sp. | reverse complement strand
GAAGCCCTGGGGCACGGGCAGACCGATATTGGTCATTTCCGCCAGATTGGCGCCTTTGCCGCCTAAAAGTTCCTTCATCTTGCCATTTCCGTCGGCTCTTCCGCCGCCGAAAGCGTAAACCATTTTATTGGTTTTTACGGCTTTCTTGGCAGGTTTTTTAATCATTTTTTTTGCCATGTTTATTCTCCGTAACAAATACGCGCAGGGCCGTATGCCCGGCCCCGCTGGATAGGTTTTACACTTTCATATTGTATTATATTTGCACGGTAAAAGGAAATTTTTTTGCTCTAACCTTTTTTAAGGCTGGGCCTGCGGCGCAGGAATTGCTAGGCTGTGAGGCGGAGTGGGTGGGTCCAAAGGCCCAAAGAGAGCTGGGCCTGCGGCTAGGGGGACGGCTGGGTCTAAAAAAGAGGACATGCTGGGCCCAAGGACCCTGTTTGTTTTGCACTGGAAAAGATATTCTATTAATATAGCAAGACAAACAAAAACCCTAGTGGCAAAGGGGGGCTTATGAAAACGAATCTGATTTTGACCCGGAAAGTGCAAGTGATGAAGAAACGCCGTTTGGAGCGGGAAATCGCTTGGGTCCAGCGCGAATTTAGAGATTTTAATACCTTAAGCGATATTGAGCTATACAATACGGAGCGTTACGCCAACCTGCATTTGGGCGTGGATTTTATTTGATTTTTGCCTTACTTCATCAACTCCTCCTACTTAGATGCCGGGCTTGAAACCCCCGGCATCTTTTCTGTAATTTTTTATCAACGCTCCTAGGGCCGCTGATTTAACGGCCTATTCGTCGTTAAATTAAATAGGGGTCATCCTGGAGTGTCTTAGTCCAGGATCTTCCATTTTTCCAGTAGTGGCCGTTGGCTTTGTTCAATAAACAACGGGGGAAAATGGAAGGTGCTGAGCAAAGACACCTCAGCACGACACTGGGTTTGGTGAGCGGCGGAACAGCAAAACGGCGAAAGCGGTTGGGAGCCCCGAACGCTGCGCGCCGCCCCCTGCGGGCCGCCACTTCGGGGATGACGGTATTTGTAAATAGAGGGTTCTGTGTTCCTGCTGTCCTGCCACAGTGGCTTTTTGCTGTTCACAATATAGCCCCGTTTTTCTATCCTGTGTGCTGGGGGCTCTTCGGTGCTATCCAAAATTATGTAAAATATATCATTCGGATGCTACCGGGAGTATAAAACTTATGGATCCGCTTACCTCTGTGCCGTCGGTCCCTGCCAAGCCAAACCCCTGGGCCCTGTTGCCGCTGTGGGTGTTTTTGGTTTCCTATTTATTGGTTTCTATTGTGGCGGGGGATTTTTATAAAATGCCCATTACCGTTGCTTTTTTATTAGCGGCGGTGGTGGCCGTGTGTACCAGCAAGGGCCACGGGTTGACGCAAAAAATAGAGTCCTTCTGCAAAGGGGCCGCCGACGCCAACATCATGCTGATGGTGCTTATTTTTATTTTGGCAGGGGCCTTTGCCCAAACGACCCAAGCCATGGGCGCGGTGGACAGTACGGTCAATTTGACCCTGCGGCTGCTGCCTGAAAACCTTTTGGTGCCGGGGCTGTTTTTGGCCGGGTGTTTTGTGTCGGTGTCGGTGGGGACTTCTGTCGGCACGATTGTGGCGCTTGCGCCCGTGGCGGCGGGTATTGCGGCCAAAACAGGTGTGCCGTCGGCCTTGATGACGGCGGCGGTGGTCAGCGGGGCCATGTTTGGCGATAACCTTTCTTTTATTTCCGATACTACCATTGTGGCTACCCGCACCCAGGGGTGCCGCATGCAGGATAAATTCCGCACCAATGTGCGCATGGTGTGGCCCTTTGCCTTGCTGGCCGCGCTGCTGTATTTTTGGGTAGGGAACCAGTCGCTGGCGGCGTATTCCATCGGCCCGGTCCGCTGGCTGCATGTACTGCCTTATTTGGCGGTATTGATAGCGGCCGTGGCGGGGGGGCAAGTGATGGCCGTATTGCTGGGCGGCACGCTGCTGGCGGGGATCATTGGTTTGCTGACGGGGGCTTTTACGCCGTGGGGCTGGACGGCGGCCATGGGCACGGGCATCAACAGCATGGGCGAATTGATTGTGGTTACCTTGCTGGCGGGCGGCGTGCTGGAGATGATTCGTCTTAACGGCGGTTTTGCGTGGATTATTCAAAAACTCACCGCCCGTACCCGCAGTGTACGCGGGGCGGAGCTGTCTATTGCGGGGTTGGTGGGGTTTGCCAATTTGTGTACGGCCAATAATACCATTGCCCTGATTATGGCCGGGCCGATTGCCAAAGAAATTGCCGTCCGCTTTAAAATCCCGGCCAACCGCACGGCCAGCATTTTAGACATTATCTCTTGTTTTGTGCAGGGAGCTATTCCTTACGGGGCGCAGTTATTGATGGCGGCGGGCCTGTCGGGGCAATCTCCCTTGTCCATTATGCAGTACTTGTATTATCCGTATTTGCTGGGAGTCGGTGCGCTGCTGGCTATTGTATTAGGCTATCCGCGCCGGGGGCCCCGGGCGGCGCACAAGAAGACGCCGATGATTTCTTAAATAAAAACCCCGGGTCCAAAGCGCCCGGGGTTTTCTAATCTATCGGTCGCCGCTGCTGCCAAAGCCGCCGCTGCCCCGGGTAGTGTCGGAGAGTTGCTCCACTTCTTCAAAGTCCGGATAGAGTGTGGGAAGAACTACCAACTGCGCCACCTTTTGGCCTTGCTCAAACACAAAGGGGGTATCGTTTAAATTGTACATGCAAACAATCAATTCCCCGCGGTAGGGCGCGTCCACCAAGCCTGCCAAGGCCTTGATGCCCTTGCTTTCTACAGAGCTTTTGCCCCAAATAATGCCCGAGGTGTTCTCCGGCAATTCTACGGCCACGCCGGTACGAACCTGCGTGACGGCGTGCGGAAGAAGCTGCGTGCGGTGCAGGGCGAAGAGGTCCGCGCCGGAATCGGTGGGGTGCGCCCGCCGGGGCAATAAAGCGTCAGGGTGTAATCTTTTCACTTTCATAAAAGGTCCTATTTTAATTTTGCCATTTGTTGCAAGGCATGGGCCGCGTAGGGTTTGACGGCGTCGGTATCGGTTTTTTCCAGCGCCGTTAAAGGCGGAATTAAGGTTTTCAGCAGGGTGCTGTCAAACTCCGGGTCGGAGGTATAGAGAGTGCGCTGCGGGCTGGAGAGAACCCCGGCCATATAAGCCGCCGCGCGTGCGGCATTGGCCCGCACGGTGGTGTTTTTGTCTGAGAGTGCCTGCTTGAGCGCTTCCACCGCGTGGCCCGCCATAAATCCCAAGGCCAAGGCATAGGTGGCCGAGGCGGGTTTATCTACGGCGGTGTACAAGCCTTTTAAACAGCCGCTCATCGTTTCTTCCCGGTTTTTAGCCAAGGCAGAGGCCAGTGCCGTGGCAGCTTGGCTGTCTTGTTCGGTTTTGGCCATTTTTAAGAGTTGTTTGGCGGCGTCTTTGTTTTGCAAATCACCTAGCCAGGCGGCGGCCGCGGCACGCACTTGGGCGTCCGGATTTTTGGCGGCGGTGCGCAAATACTTTAAGGTTTGTTTATCGCCGGAGGAAATTAAATTCATCGCGCGCTGGGCAAAGGCCGGATCGTAGATATACAGGTTCACCAGATCGTCGGCGTAATCTGTGGTTTGCGGATTTAAAATGGTATAGGCACTGGCGGCATAAGCGCGTACGGCGTGGTCCTGGCTGGCGGTGGCGTCTTGAAGCAAGGGGGAAAGCTCTGAATGCACGGTGCCCATGGCCGTGAGCACCACGGCGGAAAAAATCTTTTTGAGCGGGTCGCTGTCCTTCATCAGCACATTGAGCAGTTTGGCTTCCTGCACGCGCTGGGGCGGCAGGCGCACCAAGCTGGCCCCGGCGGCAAAGGTCAACGCGGGGGTTTTGGAACGGACAAATAAATCCAAGACTTGTTGGCTTTGGGCCGCATTGCGGGTTTTTGCTTGCAGCAAAGGCATGACGGCGGAGAGTTCATCAGACGGCGCGGCGGCGTATAAACCGCTGGCCAATCCCAGCACCGCTAGGGTGCAGTAAAGAGAGCTTTTCTTCATAAGGCTATTATAACATTTTGCCCCGGGGCTCCGGGCGTGCAGAGCGCCGCGGCCCCGCAGGGATTTAACGCGTTAGTACGGCTTGGTACACGCGCTCGGCCGATACTTGGCGGCCGCGGGGATGGGCGTCGCTGTAGGCTTGCCATTGGCCTTGGTCTTGGGTAATGACTACCCTCTTGTTGCCCAAGGCCAAGAAAAAGCGTAAATGAGTTTTGTTTTGCATAAATAAATCCTGGGTTTGTGTTTTCTATAATTTAGCGGTTTTGGGGAACGGATGCAAGGGTCTTTGGACCTAGCCGCGGGCTGGGTCTGGCGTTTGGGCCGCGGTGGGGCAGAGCTGGCCCGGGACCGCTATGGCGCGGCGGGCTCTTTTTTGTTACAATACTTTCATGAAAAAAATATTCTTTTTGACCGTGTTGTGCGGGCTGGGGTTTTCGGCCTTTGCCGCAGAATCTGAGCCGCTTTTGCTGATTAATCCCTCGCGGGAAACCTTTATCCATTTTCCCACGGCGGTGCTGAAACAGGCGCCGACCATTACAGTTTTTTTACCCGAGCCTGCAGTGCCGCTGCGGGGGCATTATCCCGTGGTGTATTTGCTGGGCGTTGGTCCCAAGGACGCCGCGGCCGCGCAGCAGGCTTTGGCCCGGGCGAGCCATAAGGCGATTTTGGTAGGCGTGCAAACGGAGGAAAAAGATTGGGAAGATCCCCAAAAAATTTCCACTTTTTTCGGGCGGGAATTGCTGCCCTACATAGAAGTAAATTATCCGACATTAGATGACCCGGCTTTCCGCGCTGTGGCGGCCCAAGGGCCCCGCTACGCCCAAGTCTTAGCAGCCTTACTGCAACGCAGGGACAGCTTTGCCCGTGCGGCGGTGTTGGACGGTGGGGAAACCCCGCTGTCTTTGGCGGGGGCGTCGGCACAGCTGCGTATGTGGGTGGGGGGAGCGCGTGCGCAAGCGGTTGTTTGGCAGCAAACCTTGCTGGAACAGGGATTGGCATATGGCCCGGGATTTGTTCTGAGTTTAGGGGAAGGGAAAAGCCTGCCCGAGGCCTTGGATTTGGATTATTTGTTTGCTCCGGCTGGGGAATTGAAGGTCAAAAAATTGCGCGGGGAAATTTCTGCAGACGTCTTGCCCTTGCAAACGCAAACGGCGGCCACGCTGGCCCTGCAGGCGCAGCTAAATGGAGGAAAAAGGTTTGATTATGTGCCGCTGACGCTGCGGATCAGCCCGATGTATTTGCAATGGGATTTTGCCCTAGGGACCCTGCGCCCCTTGTCCGGCGCGCAGGCAGGAAAGATCAAAATCAGCACACAAGTGGATAAAGCGGACTTTAAGGGGAAAATCAGGCTTAAAAAATAAGCAAAAAACGCATTTTTGGCTTTTTTGAGATAAAAAAAGGCCGACTTGTCAACAGCTTTTTGAAAAATGCACGGAAAGGTTCCTCACGGAGCCTCGCGGGATTTCTCCGACGGGATTTTCGGCGAAAAAAGAAAAAATTGTCTATACAAAAAGCAAGTTATCCACAGATTTTGTGAGTTGTCCACAGCTTTTTGCTAGAAGTTCTGTTTTCTTTTTTTAAAACTGGGTTTTTGTGGATAAGCTGTAGAGTATGGAGGGGGTTATCCACAACTTATCCACACTTTGTGGATAAAACAGCGGGCGCACAAGGACCTGCGATAAACCCCTGTCTTTTTGGTATAATTTGTGTAAGCATTCACGCGGCGCTTTGTGCGCAAAATACAGAGGAGGCGTAAAATGAAACTTTTTAGATGGGTTGCCTTGTGCAGTATGGCGATGGCCTTGGTGGCGTGTGCCGCCCAGCGCACCACGGAGCCGGAGGAGGCGGATATTCCCCGTCTGCCGGAGCGGGACCCGATTATCCAAATAGAGGCCGACAAAAACGCCAAATTGATGCAGCAAACCGAGAAGGAAATGGCGGAAAGCATGAAACTGCCCGACATTACCTATCTGTTTGACTCTATCCAACCGCCGGAATATTCCTATGAGTTTTTGGACAAGCTGGCCAATCTTCTCAAAAAACAGCGCAATATGAAGCTGATCATTGAAGGCAACACCGATATCGTGGGCGACAAGGATTATAATTATTGGCTGGGTGCTTCCCGCGCGACGGCCATGAAGTCTTATCTGGTCAGCCGCGGCGTACTGGCCGACCGCATCCGCGTACATTCTTACGGGGCCGACCGCCCGCTGACTTTAGATAACAGCAAGGAAGGCCGCCTAACCAACCGCCGGGTGCATTTTGTGTTGACCACGCGGGATTGGCAATCGGTGTATTGAGTCTTTTCTAGATTTGAAAAATACAGCGTAGAGCCCCGGGATTCTGCGCTGTATTTTTTTTATGAAAGAAAGGCAAAGGCTAGATTTGCGTTTTGATTTTGCGGGCGGTGGCGTCTGCGGGGGCGACGGTACCCGCGGCCAAATCGGCCTTCCACACGCCGCAGCTGATGTTTCGGTTTTTGAGGCTTCCGGCCCGCGCGCCGCTTTGCACCTTGGCGCGGCAAGCCACGCGGTACACATTTTCGCCCCAGGCGCGGGCGGAATAAATCCGCTGGCTGATGAGAAAGACATATCCCTTCTGCTGGTAGCTTTTGTTGAGCGTGTAAAAATAGCGGTCAATGCGCGTACCCTCTTTGCGTTGCACCAGCTCTTGTGCGCGCTGCTGGGCGGCCGGGTCCTCGTACGGGGCGGACGGAGTTAGCTCGTCTATTTGCTGGTCGGCCAGCCACGCATTTCGCCGGGCTTGCAGTTTGCGGGCTTCGTTTTCTATTTGGGCCAAGCGGGCGGGGTTTTCCACGGTTTTTGATTTTAATTTGACCAGCCCGTTGGGGCTGACGGCACCGCGCGGGGAAACCTTGACCGCGGTGGTATTGAGTAAGCCGGAGTGGGTTACCTTTAAGGTAATTTTTCCCGGAGTATATTCTTCGGCCCGGCCGTAATAGGCCAAATTCTTTTCAAAATTTTTATTAAAATCCAATACCACTTCCTCCCGCTCGCTGCGCCAACAGCAGCGGTCCAAACAGACG